>JASEIM010000027.1 GCA_030017655.1 Methanobacterium sp.
ATTTTGGTTTTAAGAAGCCATGATATATAAACAGATATGGAATCTGAAGTTACACCCCATGAATGTTCAAGGGGATCAACGTATTCCATTAATTTAGATGGGAGCAGTACTGGAAGTTTCCCTTTGTTCAATGTCTTTTTTGTTTCTTCTAAAGAATAAACCGCCTCTGCACCATCTATTTTATCAGCTAATAACATTCCAAGGATATCCATGCATAGAATGGCTGTTTTATGGGCTGCTGTATCTGAGAATTTGATTTTTGCATCATAATCCCTAATTTTATTGGCAAATTCCCCACCACCGCAAATTACAAGTGCTTTTTTACCTACAAGAGATTTACACAAAGTTATGGCATCTTCAGGGAATAAACTCCCGCCTATTTTTACTATCCAGTCCATTTAATCACTCATTTAATGATTTATAATCAAAGTTGAAGAAATACACGGTATTCGAAAATCGTAGATTTTCGATGCATAAGAAACTTTCGTTTCTCTGTTTGCGAAGCTTTGCTTCGCAACCGTAAAATTGAAGATTTTTAAAGTAATTTCAGTTCCTGTGTTATTTTATCTATTTTTTCATCTTCATCAGGGCCTATTCCAAGGCATGTTACGGTTCCTTTGGGTAATTCTGTTCTTCCAGCATCCTGCACCAGATAATAGGGGATATCTGTGTTTTTAACCAGTTCATATATTTCATAGAGCTCTCCTAAATCTTTAGCTTTGACTACTACCTTCTTTTCACCTTCAGATTCCCATTTTTTAATAATTTTTTCATCTGCCCGTTTATATGCACCTAAGCTTCCGTGGCATGCCTGAGCAGCAGTTTTTCCTTTACCCATTTTTAGATCCATTCTTATAACCATAACCTGTTTCATGTTTTCACCGTAATTGAAAAATAAGGATATTATTAATTGAATTTGATGATTTAAAATTTAATGATGTATCTTAATATATCTAATTCAGTATAAAAATAAGTTTTCTATAATTTGGATGTTATTTTTAATTAAAAAAAGAGAAGAAAAATGATTTCTATAGTACCTTGAATGTATTAATTATAGCATCAAAGTTTTTCTGTTGGCCTTCAAAGGCGCTAGGTAATGATCCGCAGAGTATAACGTATATTTTACCGTTCTTTTCAAGCCATACGGCTTTTTCCTGTTTTTGAACACCGTCAACATCAACCATATGAATATTTACATATGCTGTGGTTCCATCAACAGTTGTGGTACTATCGGATATCTGCTGAAAACTTGGTTCTGTAGCTTCGTATTGTGCATATGTTGCGTCATAATTTGCTTTTAATGTAGTTCCTGATGGCATTGCAACTGATTGAATAACTACCAATGTATTTACGTTGTTTGTTGCAGAATCAACTGAACTTGGATCTCCAAATGATACAAGGGCATTTTGTGATATTGCTTGAAGCTTCTCCCAATTTTCAGGATAACTGAATGAAACCCCATTTCCAGAATATTCTTTCGTAGGTATTGTGGGTTGAGATGTTTGATTTGTAGTAGTGTCATCAATGCATCCAGATGCTAAAACTACTAAAGCTAAAATAGCTGTTAACAATAATGCATATTTTTTCATTTAATCCCCCATTTTATTTATAAGGATCGTTATTTATTCCAATGTATATATACTTATCTTTAAGACATCCTACAAAAATAGAATTAATAAATACCAACAGAGTTGGATTATTCGGATAAGAACAAACGTATTTTAAATTTTAAGGACAATTTAACCAGTTAAATCATTTAAGTCATTTATTTTTAATCTCTATCTTCAAAAGTTTCATTTAAAGAGCGTATTTTATTTAAATAATGTTATTAATCAGTGATAAACTTAAAGATTTATACTTGTTTTCGTATATATTAATAATAATGTCGTATGAATTCATTCCAATATCATTTATAGTTATATTTACATATCTCATAACCTATGTTCTTTATAATGAAAAAGAGATTACTAAAGCAGAACATATGAGAATATGGAATATTATAATTTTGTTAAGCTCTTTAATCTTAATATCCATTGGACTTATACTTGCAGCCCTTATTGAATATGGTATAAACGTCACAATAGCATTTACCCTATTATTCTGGCACGTTGAAGTGGGCATAGCATTAGTTCCAATCACGCTCATTCACATCCATTTCTACTGGAAATCCTTTAAAAAAATTACTTTAGGCCTAAAAGTGAAATAATGAAAAAAATAATAATAATTCTGTTCATAATTGCTTTTTTAACCCCAATCACGGTTTATGCACAGGATAATGATCAGCAAGGTACTCAGGAGCCATCATCTGCAAGGGGAGAAGGATATAACCCAGAATATAATATTTTGCCCATAATAATAGGTTTGTTCATATTTTATCTTGTTACTTACCTTTTATTTGATACAAAAAACATTAAAAGAGGTACTTTTAAGCAATTATGGGGTTTTATTCTTGTAGGGAGCTTTTTATTTTCAGGAATCAGTGGAATAATATTAACATTATTATCAGATTATAACATTCGGTTCCCTTTAGAATTTAATCTGCTCTTCTGGCACGTTGAATTAAGCATAACAATGGCAATTACATTAATTTTCCATATTCATATACGTTGGAAAGCAATTAAAAAGATTTTAAATGTCTAAATTTAGATCATTCGGAATATTTTTTAATATAAGTTTATAAAATAATTTCATCATGACTGAAGTCTTATAAATTTTGTTAGAAGTGTAACAATGGACAAAATCACTTTAACTGAAGAAAAAGAAACTTTGCTCATTCCATTATATGGTAAGGCAAAGGAAAGTGAAAAAAAGCACCCTGTCAATAATCGACAGGAAGGCAGTTGAAATTGTTAATCAGATTGATTACGATTTCAGATCATTAAAAATTCCTGAAAAAACAAACACAATGATGTCTTTGAGGGCGAAACTCATTGATAATTTTGTAAAAAACTTTCTTAAGGAAAATAATGAAAGTATAGCCATGCATCTTGGTTGTGGACTTGATAGCCGGTATGAAAGAATCAATAATAGGGATGTCGACTGGTATGATGTGGATTTTGAAGATGTTATTGATATTCGCAGACATTTCTACGGGGAAACTGATAACTACCATTTAATTGCATCTTCTGTTACTGAAAAGAATGGTTAGAAGAAATACCGGTTGATAAAAGGCATTATGTAGTGATTGCTGAAGGTCTCTTTATGTACCTTAAAGAGGATGAGATTAAGACATTGCTAAATGATCTTAAAAATAGAATTGGCAGCTATACTTTGATCTTCGATGCTTTCAGTCTTTATACCGCAAAAAAGGTGAAAAATCAGCCTTCAATAAAGAAAACTGGTGCAGTGATCCATTGGGGAATAGATAACCCTGAAGACCTCACCAACTGGGGAATGGAAATTAAATTTATTAAAGAACAATATTTCACGGCAAATGAAGAAATTAAGAATTTAGGTACTTCTGTAAAACTTATGTATAAAATTGCAAACTTATTCAAAACAGCTAAAAGAGCTCATAGATTATTAATTTATAAAGTGGGGTGATATTTGTACTATAGATTAGAAATATTAACCCTTTAATCATTTTTTTAATTTAAGACATTAATCTGCCTGAATATTAAATACTATTTTCCAGTAATTAAAAGCATTAAAGCCAAAAGGCAAATTATTATATTCAGAATAAAGAAAGAAATGTTTATGATGTATCAATTTAATCGATACAAAAAAGGAAATATAATACAGATTGGAATCGATTCTGAATTAATAGAAAAAGAGATTAGAGAAGCCCGCTACGATTTAAATTCTGCAAAAAATTCCATTAGTAATGGAAATTATAAATGGGCCATAGTTCAGAGTTACTATTCAATGTTCCATGCCTTTAGAGGACTTCTTTTTAGCAGAGGTTATAAAGAAAAGAGCCATTCAGGCCTCAAATTTGCAATTAAATCCATATTTGTAAATTATGGCATTATAAGTGATGATGTGTTTGCAAGTTTTGATTCTGCCATGAAAGCAAGAGAAATGGCTGATTATAGTTACATTTATGATGAAAAAATTGCATTGAACATGCTTGAATCTACTAAAAAGTTGATAGAGGAGGTAGAGGCTCTACTTTAAGATAAAGCAATAAAAATTCATTTATTTTCACTTTAAAAAACTCTCATTCAAATATCCCGAATCAGAATAACCTCTACGTTCCCAGTAACCTTTATAATTAGGATCGTCAGATAATTCGATTTTTGTTATCCATTTAATCCATTTATAGCCCCATTTGCTTTCGGCTACCAGCTGGAAAGGAAAACCTCGCTCTGGGGGGATTGTGGCATTGTTCATTTTATAAGCAAGCAAAATATTGTTATTTCTGAGATAATCTAGCGGAAATGAAGTTGAATATCCGTCATAAGCATAGAATATCACAGTATTTGCATTTGGTTTTGGACTAACTTCGTTTATAATATCTTTTGCTAATATTCCTCTCCAGAGGATTGTTACACTCCATCCTTCAACACAATCTAATTTTACGACTTTTTCATAGTTTTGATGGTTAATAACGTCATTATAGGTGTAGTTTTTTGGATTATTAACTAATCCTGTAACTTCAAGCCTGTAATTATCTTTGTTGATATATTGGGGTCCTTTTATTGAATTTTCTCTAAAATCATTGACAGATGAAAGTTTTTGGCCTTTATATTCTTTCACTTCAACATTATCAAGCTTAATTGGTTCTGATTGGCCGAATTGACCTGTAAGAATATAAATAGAGATTCCAAGAACTACTATAAATGCCAGAATAAATAAAAAAGTTTCTCCAAAATTTGAAATGTTCTTACTTTGTTTCTTTATGCTTTCCAAAAGTCTCAATATTGGCCGTATAAAAATATGAAACAAAAATAATATTAAAAAAGGGATAAACAACCAGAAATGAAGTTGAAAAGCCAGATTTTTAGATAATAATCCAAAAGTAAGGTATTCAATTGTAGTATAATAATTAATTCCAAGCCCTGTAACGATAATTAACACGGTAAATAGAGCAAGTGTCCAGCGAAGTATTTTTTTAACCTTTTTTTGATTTTCTGACAAGTCTTTTCCCAACCCTTTGAGGATCAACAGAATAAACTTCCATACTGGGAATTATAACCCTTACAACAGGTATTTCAATTTCAGGTTTTGTAAGGTCAACAAACAAAACATCTTTAAACCCTGCTTTTTTAAGTAAATCTAAGGTGGTTTCAATATCTTCTTTAAATGATTTACCTGCATAGTTTTTGATTTCATTTAGATCAATAACTTCTTCTGATTCTCCAAACCAGTGTTTGTTAATGCGTTTCATCCGCTCATAGCCAGCCTTTCTCATGAAAACTGCACGTGTAGTGTCTTCTCTTGTACCGTGAATCTGGGTGGCCCGGCTCTGAGCCACTTCTGTTAAAGCCCTCATAACAGCTATTTCTGGATCTAAATGGGTTCCAACTCCAAGAGTTAGTAATGCAGGGTCTTTTAAGACAGTATCGTCTGAAACGGCTGCAATTGTGGCTGCTTCAACATCTGATGTCAGATTTACAAGTTTTACATGGACACCCGCTTCTTTGAATTTATCAAGAAGTTCGTTAATTAAAGGGTTTTCAATAGTTTCAAGGTCAATTTCAGGTGCTTTTCTTCTTTTAATCTCAAATAAGCTCCAAGCATCTCTTTCAATAACTTCAGTCATGCCATGAAATACAGCTTCTTCTATTTTATTTCCAGATGCAAGTCCGTTTGTATTGGATTTAAACAAATTAATGCTATTTGGGGCATTGTAAGGATGATATACGGCATCTGCCGGTACAAGACATTCCTCATCATCTTTGACATTCACTGCTTTTACCCAGTTTAATTCTTTTTCTTGGGGATCAAAAGGTAAACGGGGCAATATAAGGGATTTTGGGTCTATAAATTCATCTGATTTTTCATAAGAGCAGCATATAAATGAATTCTTTTTTTCATCATCCTGTAATTCAGCCGAGTACCTCTCGAAGGCTTCCATCATTGCTGAAGCCTTTGCCTGGTCTTGTGTAGCTCCTTTACCGGCATAGATGCTTACAGCACCTTCTTCAGCGGTTGGACGTATTGCTGAGTAAACTGGAATTCCTATTCTGTCAAGATGTGTAATTTCGGTTACCCTTGTAACACCAGCAGCCCTCAATTTATCTTTTACCCAGTTTATTGTCTCTTCTGGAGACATTGCTCTGTGAGTGCATCCGAAATATCTTACCGGAACTTCTTTGAACATTTAAGACCACGTTTGAAATTCTTTGAACTTTTATAGTAATAATGATAGTAAATTGGGGAAATAACCTATGGCCACAAATCCTAATGAGACAATTATGATCAGTATCCAGATTATGGGATTCCACCTTATAACTTTTGATCCATCAAGTCCTCCGATTGGTAGTTGATTGAAGAATGCAAGGAATCCATTTATAAACATCCCTAAATATGCCCAATAATATACCTGTCCTGTAATTTTTATAATTAGCAAGAATATTATCGCAAAAATTAGATTAGTCACTGATCCGGCAATAGATATTATTCCATTCTCTTTTTTACTTAGGTATTCTCCGTGAATATAAACTGCTCCTGGGGCTGCAAAAAGAAATCCAAAATATGCAGTAATTAAACATAAAACCAGTCCTTGAATCCACATTTGATATTCAGCCCAATAGCCATATCTAATTGCCACGAATTTATGTGCAAGTTCGTGGAATATAAAACCAAAACCAACTACGACTAATGTGAGTGGTATTAAGGTTATAGCAAGACCTATATTTCCATTACTTAATAATAGTGCAAAAGCAAATGATATGACAATCAATGAAATTATAAGATCCCTGATTTCTGAAGCAGTAAATTTTACCATATTCTTAAAATGTAAATTAATATATAAAATACTTTTTAATTTCTGGCTTAAAATCATGATCTGTCCTTTAAATAAGGATTAACTTCATATATTCTATAAAATTGGAATAAATTAAAAGCTATTAAATAATTTTTAATCAATTAATTTTTCAGTTGTTCTTGATTCATGTCATGAAATTTTTAAACGTTTATCATAAATAGATAGATTTTAATTTATTGTTCACAAATATTAAAATAATATTCAATCAGGGTATAAAAATGACGATGAAATGTGAATACTGCCAGATTCCGGGTGCATACGGAAATTTAATCTATGAAACAGAATACTGGCAAATTTATCTTGCTCCAAGCCAGAGATATTTTGGTACATGTGTGGTAGTACTTAAAAATCATCGTAGGAATTTGAGAGAACTAAGGAAAGATGAATGGGCTGATTTTTCTCAAATCGTTGAAGAATTAGAACTTGCATTAAATAATGCTTTTTCACCCACATTATTTAATTGGAGCTGCTTTATGAATTCTGCATACAGAACAAACCCTCCCGACCCTGAAGTTCACTGGCATTTTATACCAAGATATAATTATAAAATTGAATTTGAAGGTTTAATTTTCGAAGATCCTGATTTTGGATATATTCCACAGCCAATAGAGCATAAAATACCTGAAGATGTAATGAAAAAAATGATGGATGAAATTAAAAGGAACCTAAAATTATTAAATCGTTAAATTGATTATTTTAGATAAGAGGAAATTAAGGAATAAAAATCTAATTTTAGCGAGGAAAATCAATGAGAATACTTGATGAAATCCATAAAGAAAATATAGACTCAATGGTAGTTTTGAATCCGAAAAATATTGCTTATTTATCGGGTTTCAACCCATCAAGCTTTTCAGTTTTAATTTTAAAAGACGAACCTGTACTTTTAACATCTAAAATGGATTTTGAAGATGCATCATTAAATACATCAATTCCTCTTGAAGAATTTAAGTCCTTAGATAAAATTAAGGATTATTTAAATGGAGTTATTGGAATAGAAAAATCCATAACCCTCGGAGTATATAGAAAGCTTAAAATCAGTCCAATATTTGAAGTAAAAATAACAGATGCAGTTGAAAGGCTTAGACGTATAAAATCCGGGGAAGAAATTCAAAATATTGAAAAAGCTATTGATATTGCGGAAAGTGCCATTAAAGATATTGATTTTGATTCCCAGAGGAGTGAAAACGAAATTGCTGCACAGATAGAGTATAATATGAGAATTATGGGTTCAAAAAAAGCTTCTTTTGATACCATTGTCGCTTCAGGTAAACGATCTTCACTCCCTCATGCTGATGTTTCCAATAAACCTCTGAATATGCCGGTTGTGATAGATTGGGGCGCTACTTATAATAATTATTGTTCTGATACCACGAGAACCCTTATTGAAACTGAAAAACAGGAAGAAATATTTGAGATAGTGCTTGAAGCTCAAAAAAGTGCCATTGATGTAATAAGGCCCGGAATTAAAGCTTCTTATGTTGATAAGGTTGCAAGAGATGTGATTGAAGAATATGGGTATGGCGATTATTTTCTTCATTCTACTGGGCATGGAGTAGGGCTTGAAATACATGAAAGCCCTTCATTGTCCAGTAATGAAACAATTAAACTTGAAAAAAATATGGTTGTGACGGTTGAACCAGGCATATATCTTAAAGATGAATTTGGGATCCGTATAGAAGATATGGTACTTATTAAAAATAAGGCAAAGGTTTTAAACAAAATTAAAAATAAAATATAACTATAGCTAATGTTTTAATTAAAATAATTAATAATAAATATTAAAAATTAATTATTATTAAGGATTTGGTTCTGATTTGATACAATATATGTTTAATGAATAAAAGACCAATATATTAATATGTGAAGATTGAAAATATACTTAAGGTGGAAAAATGGCAATTATTCCCGGTGTATTATCACCAGTATCAGATGTAATTGATGGCATTGCTCCTGATAAATATAGCATAAAAATTCAGGAAACTCTTATTAGATGTGGGATGTATGTAAGGGCTTCAGATCTAATTACTTTATGTCTTATTGCAGGTATACTTTTAGGTCTGCTTTCAGCAGTTTTAGCTATATTACTAAGTATAAATCCTATTTTGGGAGGGATTGTGGGTTTTATAGCACCTACAGCATTAATTGGAGTATATCTTTTTTTCATGATGGAAAGGAGAGTTGATGCTATTGAACAGGGCACTCCTGACTTTTTAAGACAGGTTGCATCATTGCTTAGGGCAGGTGTAGGTCTTGAAACTGCACTTGAAGATGTTTCAAAACACGGTCAGGGTCCTTTAAATGATGAACTTAAAAGAGCTGTAATAGAGATTAAAATTGGAAGCACCTTTGACGAAGCCATAATAGGGATGGGACAACGTTTAAAGTCTAAGAATCTGGACAGAACATTTAGAATGATACTGGAAGGAAGAAGGACTGGTGGAAGTTTATCTGATGTTATTGAAACTGTAGCAGAAGATTTAAGAGCAGTGCTTGCATTAAAGAGGGAAAGGAAAGCAAATGTAATGATGTCAGTAATGTTTCTTGTTATAGCCGCTATAGTTGCAGCACCTTTGGCATTGGGAATGATAATGACCTATTCTGGTTTTATAGCATCTTTAGGGAAACCAAATGCTCTGGCTGAAGTTGCAGGAACTGCTGCTGCTGGTTATATAATTATTCACTCAATAATAGCAGGATTATTAATTGGGATTGTTTTGTATGGTAGTGCGAAGAAAGGTGTTAAATTTTCGTTGCTTTTAGCTCCAGTAGCATTTATAGCTTTTTGGGTTATAAGTCAATATGCTGGAAAATTCATTGGGTTTGGTTGATAGGTGATTAGAATGCAGATATTAAAGGATGAAAGAGCACAGGGTTCAGCAGAACTCTTACTAATTTTTGGTGGAGTTATTGTGGTTGTAATTATTGCTGCCATTATGTACAGAAATTATGTAATAGGCCTTAGCGACGAACTCAGTAATGGGACTGATTTGCAGAATATAATGGGTAATTTAACAGTTATGAAAGACAAATTGAGCTAAAAACTCAATTCTTATTTCAACTCTTTTTTGTCAATTAGATATTTTCAAAGTTAAAGGGGCTCATTTAAGTGCAAATGTTAATAAATGGGAAATTTATTGAAAAATCAGAATATATAGAGATTAAAAACCCTGCAAACAACAAAGTAATAGATACAGTACCTAAAGGAACCCGTAAAGATGTAAAAATTGCAATATCTGCAGCAAAAAGAACATCGAATATTACCAGAGAAATACCATCTCGTTTAATATCAGAGTACTTATATGATATTTATGGTGAATTATCTAAAAATTCGAAGTTATTTGAAAAATTAATTACTATCGATTGCGGTAAACCAATTAAGGACTCAAAAGAAGAAGTTAAACGTTCTAAACAAACAATTTTACTTTCTGCAGAAGAATCAAAAAGAATATACGGCGAAACAATTCCCATGGATGCATGTATCGGTGGAGAAGGAGTAATAGGATTCACCACAAGAATTCCTCTTGGTGTGGTTGGAGCAATAACTCCTTTTAATTATCCTTTAAATCTGGTTATTCACAAAGTTGCTCCGGCAATTGCGGCTAAAAACACTGTTGTGGTAAAACCATCTACAAAAGCACCTCTTGCAGCTCTTAAATTCGCTGAAATTGCCAATACATACCTTGAAGATGGATTTTTAAATGTTGTTCCCGGTTCAGGCAGCGAAGTAGGGGATGAAATTGTAAAAAGCGAACTTGTAGATAAAATATCATTCACCGGAAGCATTGAAACAGGCCTTTCCATATCAAAGAATGCGGGGATGAAAAAGTTAACCCTTGAACTCGGGGGAAATGACCCATTACTGGTTCTGGCAGATGCAAATATTGAAAAAGCTGTAGAAGCTGCTGTTAGGGGTTCTTATCTTAATGCCGGCCAGGTTTGTATCGGTGTTAAACGCATAATTCTTGACAAGAAGATCGCCGATGAATTCACCGATAAGCTGGTTAAAGCTACTGGAAGATTGAAAGTTGGAGATCCTATGGATATTAAAACTGATGTTGGACCTCTAATTGACGAAAATGCAGCCATTAATGTTGAAAAAATTGTAAACCAATCCATTGATGATGGTGCTGAATTATTATGTGGTGGAAAACGAGAAGGTTCATTTTATACACCTACAGTTCTGGATAATGTTGATTCAAAGATGAATATTGTCCAAAAAGAAACATTTGGTCCTATATCGCCTTTAATACATGTAGATGGCATTGATGAAGCTATAGATGTAGCAAATAATACAAAATATGGTTTGCAGGCAGGAATATTTACAGATAACATTAACAGCGCCTTGAAAGCCGCAAAAAAAATAGATGCAGGAAGTATTATAATAAATAAGCAGTCAACTTACCGTACTGATAACATGCCTTTTGGCGGATGTAAAATGAGTGGTATGGGGAAAGAAGGCATTAAATATGCAGTTGAGGAAATGACTCGGACAAAACTCTTTGTTTTTAATTAAATTGCCGTTATCTCTTCACAAAATACTTTTTAGTTTTAAAGAAATTAGAGCTGGCAAAAATTTATTAATTTGTTCAGATATACTATTATAAAAACATGCCATGATATTTTTAATTTAAACAATTTTATCAAAAATTTGTAAAGATGGTTGATATGGACATAAATGAACGTATTCAGGAATGTCAGGAAGCTGTTGAGCTTCTTTTAAATAAAAAGATTCTGGATGTTAAATTCAAGCCATATAATCATAATTGCTGGAGGCTCTATATCATAACAGATAAAGGGAAACTTGTTCTAACGTTCTGTAAAGACTGGGACTGCCCGGTTATTGAAAAAAGAGATTTCTAAATATTTTTTTGGAGGTTTTTAAAATTCAGAATGAATTTTGAATCCCCAAAATCAAAGATTTTGGAGGTTAACTTTGGATAATTCAAAATATCTTTTTGATCATCTTGAAGAGCTTCAAGACTTTAAAGATGATAATAAAACAGCATTAATCACTGATATTGATGGAACCATAAGTGAAATTGTCCCCACACCTATGGAAGCGGTGGTAAGCCAAAATATGAAGAATGCAATAAAAAAACTTGTAGATAAATTTGAATTCACTGGTGTAATGACTGGTAGAAGCATAAAAAATGCTTTAAACATGATAGAAAATAAAAATATCATTTATATTGGAAATCACGGCCTGGAACAGTTTAAAAATGGAAAAATACGTATAGATCCAGAGGTTAAAGATTTTATTCCAATTATTAAGAAAGTTGGAGAAAGCATCAAAAAAAAATTAAGTGACTACGACTGTATTTTATTTCAAGATAAAGAGCTGAGCTATACTGTTCACTACAGACTATGTGATAATGGAGAGAAAATCAGACGAATAGCTTTAGATGCCATTTCAGAAATAAAAGATTCTAAACTTCTTAAAATTGGAGAAGGTCGCAAGGTGATAGAGATCAGGCCTCCAATAGGGCATAATAAAGGCACAATCTTACAGAAACTAATTTTAGAAAATGATATTAAAAAAATTATATATTTAGGGGATGATATTACTGATTCAGATGCTTTCGCCAAGCTCAATGAACTTAATAAACAAAAAAAAGTCAAATCAGCCAGCATTGTGGTAATTTCAAAGGAAACTCCTGAATATGTAAAAAAAAATGCTTCATATTATGTTAAGAGTGTTGATGAAATCCAGAAATTCTTTAACTGGATTTCCAACGATTAAACTTTTAGATTATTTCCCAATAAATATTCTAACCCTCATTCCCTCTCTTTTTTCTATAATGCGGGCATTAAGTGGAATAAAATGAGAATCTATAAGAAGCCGTAGATAAGTTGCGTGTTTTGCAGGTAATTTAAGTGGACTTTTGATTTTACGAGTTTCTGTGCGTATCTGGCAGCGTAACCTGTCCTGTTTATCCACATAAAGCAGAGCATTCATCCCATCTTTAAGATCTTCAACTTCAAAGTTTCTAAGATGCATACCTGCATCAATGGTATCTGGAAATTTAGAACCTCTTTTGCCTTTTCTAAACATTTCATGAGCATCTGAGGACTTTATTCCTTTATCAACATTTGATGCGACAAACCATGCCCTTTCAATCACGCTTTCAACTGTCTGGTCTGGCGGGATTATTCCTTCTGCCTCATAAGTTTTAATAAGCTCAAATACTTCTTTTCGGGTAACATCCTGTTCAACTGAACTTATTGCGAGTCTGGTAAGGACTGGACCATAACCTGCCATTCTCAGGGATGCCCATATCTGGTCTTCATTTCGATATTGTCTACCTTTAACTATCGCATCTGCTGCATTAGCATTTATATGTGCTATATTAAGCAAATTAGGTCTTGAATATGTGTTTAATCTTTTGGTGATTGTTTCAATGTTTCTTTTTCCGGGAATATTACCATTATTAATTTCTTTTTCAAGTATCTCCACTGTAGACTCTGGCAGAACTTTCTTCACTTCATCTGGAATTTTGAAGTTGTTTTCTATTATTTTCGCCCTGATTTCTCTCCCTGAAATTTTACCCCCCATTTTTAGTTCGGGAATTATATGAAATTTCATTTTTCTTTTGTATTTTTTATAGAGAAATTCATTCACCGCAAACCAACGTATTACGTTACGATTAGGGAGATTTCGGGGAATTCCACTGAATATCCCTCTTTTTGCAAATGATGAGGCGTATTTCTGGATTTTTTTGGTGGAAACATCTGCAGCATCCACATAATCAACAACACCATCCTCTATCATCATTGCAATTCTTATGGGAACTGTATATGCAAGTGTCAGCCGATGGTGCATACCCTCAATAGGTACAACTCTATCAGCTCCGGCTCTGATAGCCATTTTGCGTCTTGCTTCATAATTTGCAAAAAATGGGGCGTGATTAGCGCTGTAATCTTTATTTAAGTAAATTACAACTTCTCCACCCGTCTTTTCGGCAATATCTCTTCCCTTCTCTATTAATTTGACATGTCCATTGTGTACAGGGTCAAAATCAGCGCTGATTCCAATCAAATTATTTTCTCCTTTGAGGTAATTTACATCTGATAATATTTTAAATTACTCTTATTCAATTATTTTTATGATTATATTATGATTAACCTGTTAAAGTTTGCTGAAATTCCAGAAACTTATTAAAAATTTTATCCCATAATTTATGAATAAAATCAAGTTGAAGCATTGATATAAGAATTTTCATTGTCAAATATGCAATTTGTAGTATTACTATACGATATCTTTACAAAAGAATTAATAATATTAGCAATATATATTAAATTGGTGAATCAATATGCAGAAAACATTGGAAAATTTGGCGAAAGCTTTTATTGGTGAAAGTCAGGCAAGAAATAGATATACGCTCTATTCTAAAGTTGCAAAAAAAGAGGGATACGAACAGCTTTCTGAAATCTTTTTAAATACAGCAGAAAATGAAAGAGAACATGCTAAATGGGCAATGCGGATGATTAACAGCTTAAAAGATGAATCAGGCCAGCCAGAAGAAATTATTGTAACGGCAGATGCCCCTACGACTCTTGGAACTACTGTTGAAAACCTTAAAGCTACAATTGCTGGTGAACGTCATGAATATACTGAAATGTATCCAGAATTTGCAGATACAGCTGAAGAAGAAGGTTTAAAGGATATTGCTAAGAGATTAAGGGCAATTGGTAATGTAGAGGAGCACCATGAAGGAAGATTTAAGGAAATATTAAAACAAATAGAGGCAGGGACAGTATATAAGAAAGATAAAGAAGTTGAATGGGTCTGCAGAAAATGTGGCTATGTTCATGTGGGGATGGAACCTCCAGAAGAATGTCCTTCATGTGATCATCCAGCTAAATACTTCCAGATTAAATGCGAAGAATTCTAATTCTTTAATTCATTTTTTTATTTTTTAATGCATTGTTGCATAAACAATTATTGTCATTACAATTGTTGCATTGACAACATTTATATACCAGTATTTACAATCCAATATTACTTATTGAAATTTTTTAAATTTTGAGGCACTAAAATAGTATCTTAACGCATTTAAACTACTATTTTCTAAAAATAATATTTTAAATTATATTAAAATTTTTATAAGGTACTTAAATTTTAAATAAATTCTATTAAGGAGTAATCATCATGCATAATGCAAAAAAATTACTAGAAAGCGACGATTCAGAGATTCCGGTAAGTTTAATAATATCAGTGATACATCGTACGCATATGATATTCATAAATGAAAAAATAAAAGATATGGATATTACTGCAGGTCAGATACCTTTTCTTATGGTGCTCTCTCGTGAAGAGGGTATAAGTCAGGATGACCTTGCATCCCATTTTCATATTGATAAAGGAACAGTTGCTCGCGCATTAAGGAAATTAGAAGATAATAAATATCTTTTCAGGGAAATTGACCCTGAAAACCGTAGAAGACACCTCATATATCTAACTAGTAAAGGAAAAAGTACAGTTCCCAAAATAGTTGATATTGATAAGGAATGGGGTGATTCAATGCGTTCTAA
Organism: Methanobacterium sp.; assembly: GCA_030017655.1. NCBI lineage: Archaea > Methanobacteriati > Methanobacteriota > Methanobacteria > Methanobacteriales > Methanobacteriaceae > Methanobacterium > Methanobacterium sp. Next base: position 15,464 of record JASEIM010000027.1, read on the forward strand.
TATCTCTGAAGGTGAATATAATCATGTTTTTAATATTTTAAGAAAAATGGCATTAAAATGTCTTGAAAAAGTTGACAGGAATGGAGTAAAATAATGAATTCAAATAAAAATCAAAGTTCTAAAGGAGATGTTGATAAACGTATCTCCATGATCACTGGAGATCCGAAAAAAGCGATCCGTAGTTTAGCAATGCCTATGATCATGTCTATGCTTCTTTTAATGGCATATAACCTTGCAGATAGTATATGGGTTGCAGGACTTGGTCCAAATTCCCTTGCTGCTTTAGGATTTATCTCACCAGTCTTCATGATAATGATTGGGTTAGGTAATGGTCTTGGAGCGGGTGCAACTTCTTTAATTGCAAGATGTATCGGGGCAAAAAATAAAAAAGGAGCCGATAATGCAGCAATACATGCAGTCATTCTTACACTGGCTGTTTCGGCCATATTGACAATATTTATCCTGATATTTCTTCAGAATATATTGATGTCAATGGGGGCTGGTGAATCACTTAATCTTGCAGTTCAATACGGAAAAATTGTATTTGGTGGATTGGTGTTCCTGATCTTTTCAAGTGTTGCGTCAGGAATTTTAAGAGCTGAAGGTGATGTTAAAAGGGCAACATATGCTATGGCTGCAACAGCTATTCTTAACATAATCCTTGACCCAATATTCATTTACTATTTAGAGATGGGCGTTTCTGGAGCAGCATGGGCAACAGTGATATCTTCTGCAATTTCAGCAAGCTTAATGATTTACTGGCTGCTTGTAAAACGTGATACTTATGTATCATTCTCCATGAGTGATTTTAAACCAAATTTTAAAGTAGTAAAAGATATTTTGACTGTTGGATTACCTGCAAGCGCAGAATCATTCGTAATGTCAGTTTTAGGGATAGTTCTAAACCTTATGCTGGTATTAACAGCCGGAACTACCGCTGTTGCAGTATATACTGCCGGTTGGAGAGTGGTGATGATTGCCATGATCCCAGCAATAGGGATAGGTACTGCTGTAATAACTGTTGCAGGGGCTGCTTACGGAGCTAAAAAATATGAAAATGTTTCTACTGCGCTTAACTATTCAGTGAAATTGGGCGTTTTAATTGCAATATTTACCGGCACATTGACTTATGTATTTGCATCAAATATTGCAACTATATTTGCTTATTCATCGCAAAGCGCTTTTATGGCACCTTCAATAGCTGAATTCCTTAAGGTAATGTGTCTATTCTATATCGTAGTCCCGCTTGGAATTATGGCCAGTTGCGTCTTTCAGGCAATGGGAAAAGGAATAACATCATTAATCCTTACTATAATTCGGGAAGTAGCGTTTATTTCAGTATTTGCGTATTTATTCGCTTTCATTCTTGGATTAGGCCAGTATGGAGTTTGGTGGGGAATTGTAGTAGGTGGTGCACTGGGCTGTGCAGTTGCATATATCTGGGCAAATAAATACATCAACAGCCTCAAAAGAACGTATATTAAAAAAGAAACTCCAGAAATGGAAGTTACATCTGCAAAATAATAGGATAAAAAGCTTTATTATTCTTTTCCTATCAATTTATTTTTTTCTTTTTATTTAATATGTTAATCTTATTTTCACAAATATTCTAAGTCATTATATTTTCTTTAATATTTATTTTTCACTCTGTCTTCATTATTAAAAAATATAAAAATTTTATATTATGTTAAATTGCATTTTAAAGTGAATTATAGGACTAAATTCAATTAATATTTCTTTAATCGCTTACAATAATTATTTGTAGTATATTAATGATTAATTTCTTATCTAAATAAATTAAATATAAAAAAAATAAATAGAAGTTGTTAATAAATATAGATAAGTAAATTTTTAGTTTTTTAACGAAAAATTAATTAAATAAAATTAGTAAAAAGAAAATTGTTTATGATTCCCCGGGTGGGTAACAGATAACATGATAAATGAAGGACTGGAATTATTTTCACTTACAGGTGAAGAATATTACACTATATTTGAAAATATGCAGGAAGGAATCACTGTTTACAGAATTGTATATGATAATAGGGGGAATGTTGCAGATTTAATAATCAAATATGCTAATCCTGCTTCTTCAACCAGTAAAATGTTCCTTAATAAAAAAGTCACAGGTAAAAGTATTACTAAACTTTATGGGCCACGGGCTATATCTTCTTTTATCGATGAAGTAAATGAGGTAGTTTCAACAGGTAAAATAAAAAAATATGAAAGCTATTCATCATTAATAGATAGTTATTTTTTGAATTCAGCCTTTTCGCCTGCTAAAAATTTATATGTAACACTTACATCAGATATCACCGAACAAAAAAAAGCAGAAAAAGTGCTGCTTAATGCCAGAGATAACCTGGAAATCAAAGTTCAGGAACGTACCCAGGAACTTCTAACTGCAATTCAAGAAAAAGAACTGCTACTTAGAGAAATTCATCATCGCGTTAAAAATAATCTTCAGATCATCAGCTCCCTTCTTAATCTTCAAATTCCATACATCAAAGATTCAGAATCCATTGAGTTTTTCAAAGAAAGCCAGAATCGAGTTAAATCTATCTCCATGATCCATGAAAAACTTTATCAATCCAATAATCTCCAGAAAATTGATTTTGAAAGTTATTTATCAAATATTATGGTTAATTTATTTCAGACTTATGCTGTAGATCAGGATAAAATAAAATACGAAATTAAGTGTGACGATATAAAGCTAAATATTGAGACTTCAGTTCCCTGTGGTTTAATTATTACAGAACTGGTGACTAACTCAATTAAACACGCATTTCCATCTACTGAAAACGAAAAATCATTTTGTTTTAGAAATAATCCAGGTCATAAAATCTCAGTTTCAATGTATTTAAAGAATGATTATATTAACTTAATAATAAAAGATAATGGAATTGGATTTCCAAATGACTTAGACTTCAATAACACAGAATCTTTAGGACTAGAACTTGTAAATTTACTGGTAAACCAGTTAGATGGCATAATAAATCTTGAAAGGAAAGAAGGTACGGAATTCATTATTAAATTTAAAGAATTGAAATATGGAGAAAGGATTTAATTAAATTGAAAATTGAAATTTTTGAAGAGGGCAATTTTGAAGATTTATACAGGCTTTTTTATGAAACAATCCACTCAGTAAATGCAAAGGATTACAGGAAGGATCAGCTGGATACATGGGCACCTGAGAAAATTGGCACTGAAAAATGGAAAAGAAGAATTCAAAATTACTTTGTAGTCATTGCAAAAGATGAAGACAAAATCATTGGATTTGGTGAACTGTCTCCTGAAGGCTGTATTGAAATGCTGTATGTTCATAAGAACTATTTAAGCCAAAAAGTAGGGCAAAAATTGTTAGAATCTCTTATTAAGAAGGCAAAGACAATCCATCTTAGCAGGGTGGTTACTGAATCAAGTATAACAGCTAAACCATTTTTTGAAAAACAGGGTTTTGAAATATTGAAAAAACAGGTTAAAACCTTCAATAATGTTGATTTTCTAAATTATAAGATGAAAAAAAGAATTTAAAGACATTTTCATCATTTATTTGTGATATTACATGTTGATCTGGTAACATCAGAAAATTTAACATCCCCAATCCATCTACTTTTACATTCACATTCAAATTCTTCAGGAATATTTTGCCTAAGATTCGATTCAATTATCAGATTTTTTAACCTTTTATTGCACTTTTTACAATTAAAAGGACCTCTTCTTGTTCCAAATCCAGAAGTATCCATTATTACAGGGATTTTAACTTTACTTCGAACTCTTTTTATAATTTCAAGTATGCTCCAGATCCATGGCGGCTGATAGGAGCCCCTACGCCACAGAAGTTCCATAAGAGTTCCTTTATGAATTGTTGCAGGGCAGAAAGATATTCTATCCACCCCTAAATCTTCAGCATATTTAGCAGAAGCAACAGCATCTTCAATAGCCTCTTTTTCAGAGGTTAATATGGGTTTTACAAATAGATAAGCTTTAGATGTGATTTTATGATCTGATTTTAAACTTTTGATTACATTAATGGCTCTTTCAAAGTCATCATTTAAAAAGCCTTTATTTATCTTGTATTTTTTAATGTAATCACTGCTACTTTCAAGCCCAATGCTGACTTCAAATATTTTATCGGGCAGTAATTCAAGACATTCCTTAAGAACTTCTTCTCTTACAAACTCCGGGCGAGATTCAACCACAACTTCTTCGATATTTTTTTCCTCATTTAGCATTTTAAGGATTTCATCACGAGCTTCTTTAGGTAATTCATCTTCATTTAAGAAGCTTCCAGAGACAAAGATTTTAACCACAGTTTTTGGTTTTATTTCATGTCTTTCCATTAAATTTTTAAATATATGAATTAATTCATCTGAAGAAACATTTTCAAGGGGTGAATCTGCTATATAACTGCACATGGTGCATCCGCCTGATTCAGAAAGTGCATGAGCACATCCTGGGGTTGGTAAAATAATAAAAATAGCTTTTCCTATTCCGGAATAGAGCAGATCTTCTGATGACCATGATGCAGATTGTTCTGCTGGTGATTTTTTATCCATTCTTTTAATGGCTTTTTTTCTAATATCATGCATTAATTCTTGAATTTCCATAATTTCAACTGTTTATTTAATTATTTTTAAATAGTCTAATAGAAAAATGAGTATATTTTTACTAATTATTGACTTGATATGTGGAAGATGGTATTAAAATTTGTTCATGAAATTTACAAAAGCATCAAAAATAGCATCAATAATATTTTCAAAAATAAAAAAAAGAAGTTAGATTTAGAATCTGTCTATAACTTCTCCTAATAATTTTATGGATTTTTCTTTGTCAGGACCAATTGGTGAACCTGCTACATATTGGGTTACACCCATTTCTCCAAGAGCTTCGATTTTTGGTACGAAGTCGTCTGGGGTTCCTACAACAGAGAATGCGTCCATTAAAGCGTCGTCTACAGCTCCAATTGCTCCACCGAAGTCTCCTTTACCTAGGAATTCTCCGAATTTAGCACCAGTGTTTGGGTCTAATCCGTGTCTTTCGAATACTGGTGGTGGGGATCCTGCAGCGATGAATGCAACAACAATTTTTGCAGCACCTAATGCTTTGCCTTTATCATCATCTATAGAACAGCATGTGTATGCTGCAACGTCTACATCGGATAATGATTTACCTGCTGCTTCTGCTCCTTCTTTTATGAGTGGAACAGCTGCTTCAAAGTCTTTTGGGTTTGATGCGTTGATTAATGCACCGTCTGAAATTTCTCCAGCGGTTTTGAGCATCATTGGACCTTGTGCACCCATGTAAATAGGGATTTTTTCCTGAACAGCTTTTGTACCCATTAAGTTTGCACCGCTTTCTGTTTTTCCACCTGCAAAGAGTGTTTCAATCATAGCGATTGCATCTTTGATGGTACTAACTGGTTTTGTCCATTCAATTCCGAGAGCATCGAAGGTAGCTTTGTCACCAGGACCCATACCTAATGTTGCTCTTCCGTTTGAAATTTCATCAAGGGTTGTAACAGCAGATGCTGTTATTGCTGGGCTTCTTACATATGGGTTGGTTACACCAGGACCCATCTTAATGGTTTCAGTTCCATCGGCAATTAATGCCAGGGTTTCATATACGTTCTTGTTGTTGTAGTGGTCTGTAATCCACGCGTATTCAAAACCTACATCTTCAGCTAATTTGACTAGCTTAACTATTTTTTCAATAGGTTCATTTGGAACAAATTCAATACCAAACTTCATAGTTTATCACCATTTTAAAATTTATCTGGAGTATAAAAATACTTTGTGTTTTAATTGCAATCGAAAGGTATAAATAGTGGATTTAAAACGATGTCTTCACTTTTATGTGAAAATCCACTAAATAGATTTTATTATATGTAGAACTTGAAGAAATTGAGAGAAATAAAAAATTTATAGGCGAATAATTTAGTTAAAGAGATATATCTAGTATTAAAATTAGCTGTAGATTTATAATATTTCTTTTTAGAATTATGTTAGTATTATGATCTTTAATCAAGTTGCAATAAACCAACTTATTATTATATATTTTTAATTTTATATTAACATTATGCAAAAAATTTATATCCAATCAAATTGATATAATTATGTTACAATACAATGTCATATGGTATTGCAATAATTTCTAAAAAACTTGTAAATATAAAGGTTTTCAGTATAGTATGCGCTGGAGTGAAAATAACTCAAACCGGCGTAAAACCCAAAGAAGCTTGTAGAAATACGGGCATTTGGTAAAAATGCAACAGAAGAAAGAAATTTCCAATGTTTGCAAAAAATTCTAAAAAACTTGTAAAACTACAGGTCTTTAGTATACTATGTGCTACGATTTAAGGCGTCAGCTGGAGTATGAAAATATCAGACTATGAAAGCTGTTTTTCCGATTGTAGCTAAATATATGAGGACTTAAACCCTTGCGAACAGCAAACGTTTAAGTTTGATGTTGGTCTAGTAGATGTGGTGACATTTGGTTGCTACTGATACCCCCTTTAATTTTCCAAAAATTAAAATTAAGTTTACTTATTAAGTATACTTCCAAAGCACAATACTCCGCTTTAAACGTGTAAATCCGTTTGATCCTGGCGGAGGCCACTGCTATTGGGGTCCGATTAAGCCATGCAAGTCGAACGATCTTCGGATCGTGGCAAACGGCTCAGTAACACGTGGATAACCTACCCTTAGGACTGGGATAACCCCGGGAAACTGGGGACAATACCGGATACATGGAGTCTCCTGGAATGGTACTCCACTTAAAGCTCCGGCGCCTAAGGATGGATCTGCGGCCGATTAGGTAGTTGGTGGGGTAAAGGCCCACCAAGCCGATTATCGGTACGGGTTGTGAGA
>JASEIM010000028.1 GCA_030017655.1 Methanobacterium sp.
GGTACAATGAAAGCGATGAAGACCTGGTTATTCTTGTTAACAAGGTTCCAAGACCTGTTGAGTCCACGAAGATACTTTAAATTGAATTTTATTGTATTAAATATACTATTGAGGTGATATAATATGGCCCCACACTGTGATACAATGGACGGACCTGTAATTTCTGCATGCAAAATGGCTCTAAAAACAGAGAATGTGTATTACGTCCTACCGTTTGTACCTAAAAAGGCAGAAGATGAACTAACTCAGACATTTAATAAAACTATTAAAGTCAGAAAATTAGGACAAGATGCTGCAGAAGTCGCTGATATGTGGTTCTTTGAAACTGCAGTACGTTTGCACCGTGAAGGTGAAGGAGCATCTTATACTGGACTTAAACCAGCAGGATTGGATTGGGGACCAGTAGTTCCTAGAGCAGAAAAGGACATAGAAAAAGGAGATCCTACAGAAACAATAGAGTTCTTAAAAAGCATAGTTGAAGAAGAAGTGAGAAAAAAGTTTGATAAAGCAATGTCTACAAAGAATTATGACTTAAGTGATACAGAAGCTGCCAGAGAATACACAGAAGCAATGCTTCATTTTGTACTGTCTTCTCACCATCTCTATAAATATATCATTTCCAGTGGTGAACATTGATATTTTTATTCATCTCTTTTTTCCGCAGCATATTAAAATCATTAAAGAAACATGATGCTTGTTGATTTATTCTTATAGGAGGTTAAAAAATGAGTAAAGATGCAGAAATAGATAAAGAGTTTGAAGCGCAGCTAAAAGGTAAAATGGGCTGGAAATGCCCATGTTCACTGGAAATTGTAGATAAAGAATCTGAACTCAAGACAGTTACCTGCAAAAAATGTGGGAAGACATTTAAAACAAACAGAGTTACTGAATATTGCTTTGATTGTGAAAAAAGAGATTAAAGAGCCCAGTATACCTTTAAAAAAAATTAAATAGATAGCAAACTGATTATAAATTTATAATTTAGATTAATATGAAATTAGAGGTAGATAAATGTCAAAAATAAAAATCAATATGCCAGAAAAAGGTGCAGCAGTCCAGAAAGACAGAGAAACCTATGCAATTAGTCCATATCTTCCCGGAGGTCTTGCTGATCCGGATACGTTAAGAAAAATAGCTGATGTAGCAGAAAAATATGATGCCAAATTCCTTAAATTAACATCAGAACATCGAATTACAATCTATGGTATCCCATTTGAAGATATAGATAACATCTGGAAAGATCTAGGTATGGAACCCGGTGGTCTGTCCGGCAAAATAGTTAGGCCCGTCAAATTCTGTATTGGATCTTCTTCCTGTAAAATGGCTAAACAAAATACTATGGAATTAGGAATGGAAATTGACAAACAGTTTAGGGGAATAAAAACACCCGACAAGATGAAAATAGCTGTTTCAGGATGTGAAAACTCATGTGCAGAACCTGCAGTGAGAGATATTGGCCTTATTGGAACAAAAGAGGGGTGGAATGTTTTAGTAGGTGGTAACGCAGGTCTTCAACCTAGAATAGGCAAATTAATTGCTAAAAACCTATCTGATGAAGAAGTTTTAGATTTAATTGATAAGATTATTTCGTATTATAAAGAAAATGGAGAAAAAACTGGTTTAAGCAGACGTTTAGGTAAAGTTATACACAGTATAGGATTTGAAAAATTCTCTCAAGAAATTCTAGAAAATAATAAAAAGGAGAGTTGAGAAGTAAGTCAGAGACATATCTATACTAAATGCTAACGAATATTTAACAAACATTAATTATATCAGTAAATTATTTTTTTATAATTAATATTTCTTAATTGAATAAAAATAGAAGCACAAACTTAATTAGTATCCAAATTAAAAACTCTTATATTGTTCAGTGTAGAGACTTATTTTACAGGGACAAAAAATATAACAATAGCTATAATTTTAATGTAGTATATTACAACAATAGTTTATGATAGCTTGAACTAAGCATGGTGATTCTATGACACAAATGGATGAAGCAAAAAAAGGCGTAATAACAGAGGAAATGAAGGCAGTAGCAGCTGCTGAAGGCGTATCAGAGGAATTTATCAGGAAATCCGTTGCCCAGGGAACTATAGCCATCCCAAGTAACGTTAATAGAGAAGTTAAAGCCGTGGGTATTGGAGCAGGATTAAGAACAAAGGTAAACGCCACTATCGGAACCTCCACAGATATCTGTGACTTCGATATGGAAGAAGAAAAGGCAAAAATAGCCATGGCATATAAAGCCGATACCTTAATGGAACTTTCTGTAGGTGGAGATCTGGATGAAATAAGGAAAAGAATCCTTAAAATATCAGATATTCCTGTTGGAAGCGTACCTGTTTACCAGGCAGCAATTGAAACAATAAGGGAAAAAGGCGCTTCAATTTACATGGACGAAGATATCATGTTCAAAGCCATTGAAAAACAGGCAAAAGATGGTATTGACTTTATGGCAATTCACTGCAGTGTAAACAGAGAAACCTTAAAAAGATTAAAACGACAGGGCCGTGAAGGAGGACTCGTAAGCAGAGGCGGAGCTTTTGTATCTGCATGGATGGTTGAAAACGACCTGGAAAACCCATTATACAAAAATTTTGATTATATTCTCGAAATTGCTAAAGAATACGACTTCGTCATGTCCATGGCAAACGCTATGAGAGCTGGAGCAATAGCAGACGCTACAGATCGTGCTGCAGTCCAGGAACTCATTGTACTTGGAGAATTAATTGACAGGGCTCGTGAAGTGGGCGTGCAGACAATAGTGGAAGGACCCGGACATATTCCTTTAAACGAAATTTCAGCAAATGTTGTACTCCAGAAAAAATTGTGCAGAGGAGCTCCTTTCTATATGTTAGGACCTGTTGTAACTGATATTGGTGCTGGGTACGACCATATAGTATCTTCTATCGGTGCAGCAGCATCAGCAGGTGCTGGAGCAGACTTCATTTGTTATGTAACACCAGCAGAGCACCTTGCATTACCGTTCCCTAACGATGTTAAAGAAGGTGTAATTGCAACAAGAATAGGGGCATACGTTGGAGACATGCAAAAAGGCATACACCACGGTGAAAAAGACCTAGTAATGGCCAATGCACGTAAAAAGCTCAATTGGGAAGCACAGTTCGACTCTGCAATGTGCCCGGCAGAAGCAAGAAAGATAAGGGATGAAAGGCCACCCGCAGAAGAAGATACATGTACAATGTGCGGAAGCTACTGTGCAGTTAAGATTGTAAATGAATGGTTAGATGAAGCAGGCACTGATGTGTTTGACTAAACAACCAATCATTATTTTATTATTTTAAAAATAAAATTTATTCATTACAGTTTTACAATTTTTATTTCCTTTCCTCTTTATTATTTTTAAACAGAATTTATAATTATTTAAATACAGGTGATTTGATTGAAACATTGGGTTGAAAATGTTGCAGACAGTTTAACAAAAAGAGACGTGGAAAATCACGTAATTGCAAGTGGGACATCAATATCTGGTTCCATACATATCGGAAATTCATGCGATGTATTTATCGCTAATGCAGTTACAATGGCTTTAAAAAATACTGGGACTCCTGCAGAAGTTATATGGATTGCAGATGATTATGATCCACTCCGTAAAGTTCCATATCCCCTTCCAGCAAGCTATGAAAAATATTTAGGTATTCCATATGCACATATTCCATGTCCAGAAGACTGCTGTGCAAATTTCGTGGAACACTTTGAAAAACCATTCCTCGAAACATTGGATGACTTCGGGATTTCCCTGAAAATCTATTCAGGGGAAAAAATGTACAAAGAAGGGATTTATAACGATTATATAAGAATATCACTTGAAAATGCACCCCAAATTCGTGAAATATTCAATCAATATCGTGAAAATCCACTTGCAGATGATTGGCTCCCATATAATCCAATATGCCAGGAATGTGGACGGATAAATACAACATTTGCCTATGGCTTTGATGGTGATATGGTTCATTACAGGTGCGAATGTGGCCATGAAGGATCAATGGATATTAAATCAGGCGAAGGAAAACTTACATGGCGTGTTGAATGGGCTGCAAGATGGAAAATATTCAACATTACATGCGAACCCTTTGGAAAAGACCATGCAGCAAGCGGCGGCTCATACGATGTAAGCAGCATCATATCAAAGGAAATATTCAATTACGAGGCTCCATATCCCGTACCTTACGAATGGATTACTCTTAAAGGAGATGCAATGTCAAAATCAAAGGGAGTGTTCTTTACCCCAGGACAGTGGCTTGAAATAGGTGCGCCTGAAACTCTTAATTATTTCATATTCAGAAGCAAACCCCTCAAACATAAGGATTTCAATCCTGAAATGCCATTTCTGGACTTTATTGATCAGTACGACCGCATTGAAAGGATATACTATGGAGCAGAAGATTCCGCGTCCCAGAAGGAAGAAGAAAAGTCTAAAAAGATTTATGAAATTTCACAAATCGAGTTAAAGGATAAAATGCCATTCCAACCTTCATACAGGTTCATGACCGTTGCACATCAAATTGCAGATGGGGACATTGAACGGGTCTTTGAAATATTAAAGAAGAATTCACAGCTTCCGAATTATATGGCAGATATGGTATTTACTGATTTAAGTGAAGAAGACCTTAAAAGACTCAGGATGAGGATGAATCATGTTAATAATTGGCTTGATAAGTATGCACCCCAATTTGTGAAGTTCCAGGTCATGAAAAAGATACCTAAATTACCATTAGGTGAAGACCAGACAGGATTCCTGCTTAAACTTGCAGATCTTCTGGAAGAAAGAGATTACAGTGCAGAAGAACTTCATGATGATATGTATAATCTGCTTAGAGAATTTGATATGAAACCTCAAAAAGCATTCCAGGCTATTTATAAGACAATAATAGGTAAAAAGCAGGGTCCAAGGGCTGCTTCATTTGTTTTATCCCTTGATAAAGACTTTGTGGTTAAGCGATTTAGGGGAGAAGCTTAATTTAAACAATAACCTCCATGGGGTTTATTCTTTTTTATTTAATTTATTTAAGTAATTCATAAATTACAAATAATATTAAAAAGAAACATTGATAATTGAAAATCCATTTTTGATAATTTAAAAAGATTTAATGGGTTTTAACAAGTTTTTAGCCGATTCTATCCATTAAATAGTCAACTAATTTATGGTGGTGAATTAATTAAGTCTTTAAAACGGAAATTAGGTCTTTTTGAAGTTACTGTTTCTGGAATAGGTATAATACTTGGTGCTGGAATCTATGCACTCCTAGGAGAAGCAGCACCTTTATCCGGAAATGCTTTATGGCTTTCATTCCTGATATCATCCACCGTTGCGGCTTTTACTGCTTTAAGCTATGCAGAGCTTTCATCCATGTTTCCAAGTTCAGCAGCAGAATATGAATACGTTAAAAATGCCATGGGAGAACGTATTGGATTTGTAATAGGCTGGATCATTATATTCAGCGCAATTATTAGCGCTTCAACAGTTGCTGTAGGTTTTGGGAATTATTTGGGGGTAATATTTAACATACCTTCAATTTATTCTGCTATTGTTTTAATAACAGTGCTGTCAGTTATCCTTTTTATTGGAATAAAACAATCTGCATGGGTTGCAATTTTATTTACATCAATTGAAGCTCTTGGCCTCTTGATCATCTTTTTTATTGGAATACCCTACTATGGAACTGTTAATTACTTTGAAATGCCTTTAGGATTAAATGGAGTTTTTGCCTCTGCAGCTTTGATCTTTTTTGCTTATCTTGGTTTTGAGGAGATTGTTAAGCTTTCAGATGAGACTAATGAACCAAATAAAAACATTCCCCTGGCAATAATTCTGGCTATGGTAATAAGCACTCTTCTTTATATTCTTGTGGCTTTCAGTTCAGTTAGTATACTTGGTTGGGAAGCTCTTGCAGATTCCACAGCCCCCTTTTCCCAGATTGCATTTACTGCACTTGGTCCAAATGGATCATTCCTGCTTTCTGTTATAGCCCTATTTGCAACCAGCAACACCGTTCTTTTACTACTTTTAGCTGGTTCAAGGATAGTGTACGGTATGTCTGCATCCAATTCTCTTCCTTTAATCCTTAGAAAAGTACATCCGAGGACAAGAACCCCCTGGATTTCAATAATTGTTGTAGGAATAGTTGCAATTGCATTTTTATTCCTTGGAAATTTGGGATTCCTTGCAAGTGCCACTAATTACACCCTCTTTTTAAGCTTCATCTTTATAAACGCTTCAGTGGTAATTTTAAGATATATTTCTCCTGAATTAAACCGGCCTTTTAGAATACCCTTAAATATAAAAAACCTGCCATTATTACCTGTTTTTGGGTTAATTACTTGCATTATACTTTTATTACAGCTTAGTTTCAATGCAATAGGATTAGGAATAGCCATAACTGTTATAGGTATTATACTGGCTTTTATATGGCAGAAACAATAAGAATCCGTTCATTGGATAAAATTACTTCAAGCAAAGCCGTATTATTTTTCAGATCACAAAATTTATATGGTCATATGTGCAGTTATTCATATGAAAGAGGATGATGTTTGTGAAATTGAATGCATCCATGAAGAAGCAGTTAAACAGGTCAAATCAGATATGCTGGATGAAGAAATCCTTTTAGATGTATCAGACAATTTTAAAGTGTTTGGTGATCTTACAAGACTGAAAATCCTGCAGGCCTTATATCAAAGAGAGTTGTGTGTATGTGATTTATCTGCAGTTCTTGAGGCAAATCAGTCAACAATATCTCACCAGTTACGTGTTTTAAGGGGTAAAAACCTGGTTAAATTCCGAAAGGATGGTAAAATGGCTTACTATTCCCTTGCAGATGAGCATGTAGTAAAAATAATTGAAATGGGAGTTGAACATGCCACAGAAAAACGATAATGCACAAAACAATGAAGAAACAGCTGAGATATGTAAATTCTGTGAAGCAAACCCATTTGAAGAAAAGGAAAAGAAAAAAGAAAAGATCCGACCAGTCTATATTATAGGAATATCCGCCGTAATCTTAGCCACTGGTTTATATCTTAACTTATTTACAGACCAGTTAATTCTTGCTGAAATTCTTTTCCTTACAGTTGCTGTAGTTTCTGGATTTGAAATAGTACCACACGGAATACGATCCCTACTTAAAGGAAAATTCAACATAAGCTTTTTAATAACCATTGCAGCCATAGGTGCATTTTTAATAGGTGAAGGTGCCGAAGGAGCTTCCGTAATATTCTTATTCTTTATTGCCGAGTATTTAGAAGACTATGCTGGAGAAAGAGCCCGAAGATCGGTTGGGGCCCTTATAAAACTGGCTCCAGAAACTGCGGTAGTTAAAAGAGGTAATGAAAACATTAAATTACATGCCCATGCAGTAGATATTGGCGAAATAGTAATTGTTAAGCCCGGAGATAAAATTCCATTGGATGGAATCGTGAAAAAAGGCATTTCATCTTTAAATCAGGCCGCAATAACTGGTGAAAGCATGCCTGTAACTAAAAAAGAAGGGGACATGGTTTTTGCAGGTACGATAAATGAAGAAGGTTATCTTGAAGTAAAAGTAACAAAAAGATCCGATGAAACTGTTCTATCCAAAATCATAGATCTGGTTAAAGCATCACAACAAAAGAAGTCAAAAACTGAAGCATTTATAGATAGATTCTCCAATTATTACACTCCTGCAGTAATAGGGCTTGCAGTAATCGTGGCGGTAGTTCCACCGTTTATTTTTGGATTAAATTTTGATACATGGTTTTACAGAGCTTTAGTGTTGCTTGTAGTGTCCTGTCCATGTGCATTAGCCATATCAACCCCTGTTTCAATAGTTTCAGGAATAACCGCAGGTACAAATAACGGTGTGTTAATTAAAGGTGGAGAATACGTTGAAGAGATGCAAAATATCAAAACAATGGTTTTTGATAAAACAGGGACACTTACTGAGGGAAAATTGGAAGTAACTGACGTTAAACCATTAAATAAATACACTGAAAAGGAAATTCTTCAAATAGCCGGTTCACTTGAATCCAAGTCCAAACATCCCCTTGCTGAGGCAGTTATACGTTACGTTGGAAAGTCAGATATGGATTTTAAGGAAGTGCATAATTTTGAATCCATCGCTGGAAAAGGAGTTAAAGGGATAATCGATACAAAAATGTTCTATATTGGTAAAAAGAGCCTTTTTAAATATAGTTCCGAATTTCCAGATGAATTAATACATGAAATGGAAAATGAAGGTAAAACCGTTGCAATTATAGGTAATGATGAACATATTATTGGGTTAATAGGATTAATGGACAAAATACGTCAGCTTTCAAGAAGTACAATTCAAGAGCTTAAAGAAAAAAACATTAAGACTGTAATGCTTACTGGAGATAATAAAAGTACAGCAGAAGCAGTATCCTCCAAAATAGGCATTGACCAGTATTATGCGGGCCTTCTACCTGAAGAGAAGGTTAAAATAATAGAGGGGTTGGTTGAAAAGGGTGAACACGTAGCTATGGTGGGTGATGGTGTAAACGATGCCCCTGCACTTGCAAGATCTAATGTGGGTATTGCAATGGGTACTGCGGGCTCAGATGTGGCAATAGAAACTGCAGATGTAGCTTTAATGCACGATGACATCTCCAAAGTTAATTATCTCATCAGTTTAAGTAAAAAAACCATGTCAGTAGTTAAACAGAACGTTTCCTTATCTATTTTAGTTAAAGGTTCATTTGCAGTATTTGCGGTGCTTGGATTCGTTTCATTGTGGATGGCAGTGGCATTTGGGGATATGGGATTGACTCTTATCGTAATCTTAAATGCTTTAAGAATAGGAAGATGAAAACAGACCCCCTTATTTTTTTCTATGTTCTAAATTTTCCCACCAATATTTAAAAGAAAACTGAAAAAAATAATAACTTATCTTGGCAAAAAATACATAAATTCAAAGATGGTAAAAGAGGAACAGTATGAGAGTCAACGTTATTGAAAAAGAAGTAATGAATCCAATGGCTGAAACTGCGGCAAATAAGATAAAAATATCATCTATTCCTAATAAAATCAGTAAAATAACATATTTTGACAATACAAAGCCCAATGCAGACATTATTTTGAATACAATTAAAGGGAATCTGGGTATAGATTCAATAGATGCTCAAAAACCTGCCGGTGATGGAGCAACAGAGGAACAGATGAAAGAAGCTCATAAAGGAGATTTAGTAATTCTGGCACTTGGAGACTGCGGTTCATGCACTACATGGGTAATTCTGGATGCTGTACGGCTGGAAAAAGAAGGGAAACCTACAATTTGCATTTGTACGCATAAGTTTGCTGATTATGGAAAATCACTAGCAAAAGCCCAGGGAGCAGAGAATTTAAGGATATTTGAGATTGATCATCCCATTGCAGGGCTTAAAGAGGATGAAGTGAAAGTAAAAACTGAAAAAATCATTCCTGAAATAAAGAAACTGCTTAAACTACATTAAATTTATCGAGTTGAGGAAGTCTTTCAAAAATTCAACAATTTTTGATGTTTACGAAGCAAAGTTTCGTAACTGCGAAAAATTTCAGTTTTCGCATGCAACAAAAATCAAAGATTTTTGCATGCTACGATTTTTCGGTGCCCCGAACACAAAGCAAGCAAAAGCGCAGATTTTGATGTTGAAGGAAACTAAGCTAACAAAACTTATGGTTTTGTGCTCTGAAATCGAAGATTCAAGAGTTTCCTGAACCGCAAAAACCCTTGGTTTTGCAGGCGTCAAAATCAAAGGTTTTGATAGTGTTCGAGAGCCACAAAAACAAAGTTTTTGAGGATTACAGATGAAAACCCCTAAAAAAGATACATGCGGATGCTCTATTGAAGATTTACTAAATGAAAACATAGAAAAGGGAGAAGAACGTCTCTGCGGCGCATCTCCAAGTGATATGGAACTTTACGTTGAACCGGATGCAGAAAAAATAAGCTATGAATTTTATATGAAAAAACAGACCGATGGTTTACCCATAGTTCCCCCAACAGGAGAGCGTGTGCGTAAATTCACTGAATTTAGTGGTTTAGAGAAAGATGGTTTAATTGCAGTACTTCCTCCGAGGTCTGGCAAAGCCACAGTTGAAAAAATAGCCATAAATTCTGTAATGGCAGGATGTATACCTCAGTTTATGCCTATAATTCAACACTCGATCCATGCAATCTCCCATAAGAAGTTTAATTTACCCGGAATAAACGCCACTACACATCCTGTTGCGATATGCACCATTATAAACGGCCCTGTGGCAAATGAAATTGGCATAAATAGCGGTACTGGATGTTTAGGTCCTGGAAATATTGCAAATGCCACCATTGGACGTGCTGTGAGACTATGTTTAATGAATATAGCTGGTGCAATCCCGGGAATAGGAGATCATGCGACAATGGGTTCACCATCTAAATACAGCTTCTGCTTCGGCGAGGCTGAAGATGAAAATCCATGGGAACCGCTGCATGTAGAACGAGGCTTTAACTTAGATGATAGCACAGTGACCATGATGGCTTTGGATTCTCCCCATAATGCAAATGATCATCGAAGTAATACTGCAGAAGACCTTATGGATACAATAATTGATACTGCAGCAGTTGCAGGCTGTAATAACAGTCATGTGCCCGGTGAAATGCTTATTATAATGAGTCCAGAGCATGCAAAGACAATTGTTGATGATGGATGGTCTAAAGAAGATGTTAAAAATTATTTCCATGAAAATGCACTTGTACCTGCAGAATTTGGTGATCGGGGCGGTAGAAAGCTCGATGAAAAGTGGATTATTGATGGCGATGTCAAGATAACAAGAAAACCTGACGATGTGGTTTTAGTTGTTGCTGGAGGTCCTGGAAGGCATACAATGATCTGCCACGGCTTTGGAACCTCATCAGAATCAGTAACAGAATTAATAAAACTTAAAGACAATGCTGCTGCATTTTCAGTGCATGATTTTAAAAAATAAATTTCATCAAACTCTTTTATATTTGAGTTCTGAATTTCTTTTTATCCTTTTTACAGAGTTCTTTTATAAGGTTTCGACCAGTTAATGCTGCGTTAGGTATCCCTATCATTGCAGTGGCCCATTGTCCAACCATATAAAAGTTTTCAAGTCCAGGGAGTGTTTTACTTATTCCCTTCATCATTGTCATCATTCCACCATCAGGGACTGGCCACGGCTGCCATCCATGGAAATTAAGCGTGTATCTTTCCACAGTAGCGGGTGTTGTGACATCATGAACTTCTACCTGCTCTTTTATGCCTGGAAACCTCCTTTCAAGTATTTCAAGGACCTTCTTGTAAACTATTTCTTTTTCATTTCTGTAATTTTCCAGATCCTCTTCACGCATTTTCTTCCAGTAATCATAATTTCCCTTAGTAACGACTTTTATCACTGATTTTCCTTCAGGGGCAACCCCTGTACTTGAATCAAATAATTCAAGGTATAATGAACCTCTTTCTTTTAATTCAAGCTTAACTGGTTCATCTAAAAGCAGTGCAATAGCATGAGGTTCATTAGATAAATCTCTGTTAAGTCCAAGGAAAACTTGCAAACCAAATTCCTGTTCTTCTTCATAAGCCTGATAATATTTATCAATGGTTTCGTTGGTGTATTTTCCATCTAACATTTCATAGATTGTTTCATGACCATCTGCTGCAGATACAACAATATCCCCTCGATGCTCGCTCCCATCTGCAAGAACAATTCCAACGGCCTTATTATCTTCAACTATGATTTTTTCAACTTTAGAACTCTGGTTCAGTTCACCGCCGAGATCAGTGAACCTCTTTGCGATTCTGCGGCTGAATTCAAGGGAACCACCTTTAGGCCAGCCCATATCTCCAGCATTGAAGCAAGATAAAAAGAGCAGATGGGGAAACATAGGTATATTGGATTTACTCATGTCGTATTGAACATGAGGAAATGCTTTTTTAAGGAATTTATTGTCGAATTTCTCCGCATAATCATTTAGAGAAATTTTACCCCATTTAATGATTTTAGGTAAATTAGCGGCCATTTTCAGCTTATTCATGGTCCCACCCATGTCCATTGAAAATAAATCATCTGCCGGTAGAGATTTTCCAGCTTTAACATATTCCTCAATTGCTTTAGAATCTTCTGGAGCGATTTCTTTCATGTGTTTTTCCAGCCGGTCAAGGTCTGTATAAATATTCAAAACATTATCCTGGCTATCTTCAATACTGATGAAAGCTTCATGATTTATAATTTCTGTACCTTCCAGAGCACCAAGATCATTCCAAACTTCTCTTAAGCGTACATTACCTGTTCCTGCAAGATTATGAATACAATAATCAAATGTAAATCCTTTACGGTGCCATGAAGTACACATTCCACCCGGTTTACTGTGTTTTTCAAATATTATGGCATCATAGCCATTTATCTGGGCATAAGTTCCTGTGGAAAGCCCCGCAATTCCTCCACCGATAATAATAATCTTTTTGGCCATGAAAATCACTCTTACTAAAAGTTATCCTGGAAAATTAATTTTAATTATATTTTATAATTTAATCTGGAAAAAAGTTTGCTTTTATAATAAAAGATCAAAAATGAATGATTTAAAATGCTCAAATAACCCAAAATTAAGTTATATAAAAAAATTAAGCTTATTAATATAAAATTAAGAAAAATAGGGAAGTTTATAAAGGTATTTTCCCTGTATCTCTCATTGAAGTTAACCTGCTGGTAATTATGGTTTTTGCTATTAGCAAATCATCATCTTTTTCATTACCTCTAGCGAGTTCTGCTTCAATCTGCTTAAGCAGTTCTTTTAGCCTTTTAGGACTGCATTTACCTGCCATCTTTAGTAATTCTTTTGAATTAATTTTGTTTTCTGTGTTTTTTCTGAATATCATGTGCATTCATTCCAATTTTTACTATTAAATTGAATTTACCGGTAACAATCGAGACAATATGTTATCGGTGGAAAAAATCTTTACTCAAATTGAGTTTTTATTAAAAAAGAAATATGAACCAGATTGAAGTGGTTAAAATCTGATTCTAAATCAATATAATCACAATTAGAAGATTAAACATAATCTAATATAAACTTTACGAATTTTAAGGGTGTATTACTTTTTTAGAATATAAATAATTTAAAATAACTTATAAAAATTATAAGTTATTGATCTTTCGATCAATTTATATATGAAAAAATAATAATTATTATACAAGGTGAGTAAGTCCTTCTGAAAGAATGATGCTCGCGGATGCGGGGTGGGACTAGTAGGAATGGGTTCACCTATTACTAACTTTTTTTTCTAAATATTTGATCACGTGAATCTAAAGTTAAGTTTATTTTATCTTCAATCAATCTATAAAATGAATCATCATTTTGTCTATATTTCCTATGTATTGCCCCTGCAACGAAATCTACAGCTTGAATACCATTATTTCCAGCAGAAGAAACATGTCGGATGTTCATTTTAACAGAAGATTTAATATCCATATAATTGTTAAACCCATCAATTTTTTTATCATGTAAAAACTTATCAATTATGACATTAGTTCTTAAGAAAGGTACGTCATGTAAAATATTGCTTAATAACTGACCTATCATATAATTATGAATTACTGAAGGCTTTTGGCGTAAATAGGGATATACCCAATCTTTATTTAGAGCTAAATATGATATTGAGACATCCCTACGGGCTATGCAATTTAAAACACGTCTTCTATTTGCATCAGAAGAATTTGAAAATTTAAGCTCATTTTGCTTATATTTTTTTGCTAAACCTTTTCTGGCATTCTTAATACACCTATTTACTATTTTCTCCTCTTCAACGCATAAAGCTGCTACAACAAAAAATTTTCCTGATTTTTCAGTGAAACCAAGATTCCCTGATTCGTCTAAGTAGATATATTTCAAAAAGTTCACCTATAGACCTTGCACTAATTAGTTACTTGTTATCTCCAGAGACTATAAAAAAATAATTAATTAAATAAAAAAGTTTAAGGAATTAAAACCGTTTTCTATCCATTAATTCCTTCATTTTTCCAGGATTCCAGCCACCTGATGCAGATTTAGACCTTCCAACCTGTTGAACGTAGCCAGTTATCCTGTCGTACCATTCAACTTCTGTTGTTTCACCGCATGCACCGCAGCTATCCTGTAACCCTTTCATAAGTGTCTTACATTTAACGCAAAAGCTCAGTGCCGAACTGTATGCCCAGAACCCAATATCTGATTTCCTTGCAATCTTATCTGTGAGGCTCATGAGTGCATCCGGATCTGAATAGGATTCTCCCATGAATGCATGGAATATGTGACCTCCAAGTGTCTTTGGATGGTACTGTGCTTCGATTTTAATCTTTTCTGGGAGTAAGACATCAGCATTAACCGGTACGTGGGATGAATTGGTGTAATATGCTGCTTTTTCATCACCATTTGCAATGATTTTATCCCTGTATCTTTCAAGGTCAAGCATTGCAAATCTGTATGCCGTGGATTCTGCAGGTGTCTGGAGAACTGTCCATCTTAAACCTGTTTCCGCCTTCAATTCAGCAGTTCTGTTATTCATATAATCAAGTACTTTTAATCCAAATTTATTGGCATCCTTATCCTCAATTCCTGCTCCTAATGCATATAGAAGCATTTCATTTAGCCCAACAAAACCAAATGACATTGTAGAGTTTTCTATTCTGTAATATGTTTCCTCCCCCGCTTTCTGTGAAAGGAATGGGAGTAAGTTATATTCATTAAGGCATTTAAGGGCTTGTTCTCTTCGTATTTGTAAGATCTGTTCTCCAATGCTCATGTAAGAATCAAGATACTCAAATATGTCATCTTCATCCTTTGAATTATATGCAATTCTTGGAAGGTTTAATGTGACATAAGCAAGGTTTCCTGTTCTGAAACAGTCTTTCTCCCAGTCTCCAGTCCAGTTATCGCTCAATGATGTCCTGCATCCCATATAGTTTGACAGGTTGCCTCTGTAATCTGGAAGCATGTTTATAAAGTAAGGAGATCCGTATTTAGCTGAAAGTTCATGTACGCGTCTTAAATCTTCTTCAAATTCAGATTTCAAGACTTCATCCCTTAAAACATAAGGAGTGTTTGGGAAAAGGTGAGGTTTACCATCTGAATCTCCTTCAAGAAGTGTTTCAGTAAATGCACGTTGTAACATCCTTGTTTCTTCTTCAAAGTCTCCGTATGTACCTACGAGCTGTCCTCTTGGCCCGTATGCAGGTTCATCCTGTAAAAATTTAGGTACAGTAAATTCAAGGTTGATGCTTGTAAACGGTACTTGAGAACCTCTTGCAGCATAGGCCATATTAAGGTTATAAATAAACATCTGCACTGCCTGTTTTACCTTCTCATAGGGTAAACCAGCAGCGAATGGAGCTACAAATACATTCCATAGGCTCATTGACTGCCCGCCGCTCATGTTCTGCTGAGCTGCAAGCATTATTTCCCCTGAATGGTTCATCAATGTTTCAATATGGTTTGGAGGGCCCGCTACTGATGTATGGTCTCCTGTACCATCAACTTTAAGTCCGTTTCTTATAAATATCCTTAAATCGTGCTGTAAACAATTTATTGGACGTCCTGCAAAGAATTCAAGGTCATGTATGTGCAGGTCACCACCCATGTGGGCATCTGCAAATTCATTGGGGAGGATGTGTAACAATGCGTACTGCTTGAGTGCCTCATCTGCAACATACTTGTGAACGGTCTCAGGATTATGAATCATATTTGCATTATCACGTGAGCCGTTTTGAATGAGATTTGTGATGTTGTATACAGGTATACCGACCCTTGTATATTCACGTCTTAAAGCTTCAAGACCATGCTCTACAAGTTTGGTGTTAACAATTTCCCTGATCATCGGGGCTGTCAAGTATTCAACATCAAGTTTTTTAAGTTCCTTCCATGCATCATTAGCTATTTCTTCTGCAAGCTCTTTTGATGCATTAGTTTCTACAATAAGAGTTTTTTCAATTTTACTTTTATCAAATGGCTCTATTGTATCTCTTGTAGTTCTTACCTTCAATGCGTTGGCTGCAAAATATTTGTCTGCAATTTTTTCATCGATTTTTTTAAGGCAGTCGTATACTATTATTTTTATTTCTGCTGTGGAGATACCATCATAAGTAGCGGTAGCAACTGATGATGCAATCTTTTCAGCAGCCCAAAGGGGAGCTCCTACCATAAGGCAAGATTTAACCAATTTTTCGGGGCTGAATTTTTCATATATCCCATTATTTTTTAAGACACACGTTTTGGCTCTTGTCGGGAGCCCAGCAATAACATGCATATCTCTCATTTACATATCCTCCAATACTAATATTATTATTTATTTCTTAAATCATAATAATTTTTTGATTAGCACAATAAACTGAACTCCTATTCTGATCTTATAATCAGATGAAAATTCAATTTAAGATTTTAAACCTGTAATTTTTATTTATCATTGAACTATTTTGAAGAGTCAGATCAGCATATATTTTGTTATTAGGTATTCACTTTCTCCCAATATATATTTTGTACTTTCCCATATTGTGTTTTACAGAAACACATCCAGTGAGCTCTGTTTGGATTTATCGCTTTCAAATAGTGAATTAATCCCAGATTCAATTAGCTCAATTCTTTGAACAAGATAATTATCAATTGGATATCTTTGAGCAAGTTCCTTTGAAATATCAAGATACTTAACCACAGAACCTTTGGAAATGCTGAGTATCAGATTTCCGCCACAAACACATTCGCCACTAAGTGGTATCCTTCTATACTTTTTGTTGCACTTAGTACATCTAACTTTCTGTCTGGAAAATGCCCTAACATTCCCTGCCATATCCGGCAGAAAATGAGATGTTAAAACCCCCTCCACAACTCCCTTCTGGTCAACCGCCCTTATTTTTTCAGCCAATTTAACCTGTTCTTCCACTTTTTCCTTCATTGTAGGAAGCATCTTGTAAAGGCAGAGTTTTGGGCCATTATGAATGCTTGAAGTATCATGAGAAAACATTATTCCCTGATACTGGTCTTCAGTTCCTAACCTTTTCTTCACATTATCAATAAAAGGAAGTACATCAGACGGTTTAGCAAATTCAAGCGTTTTTTCATATAATTCTAAAGGAAGTGTTGACATAGCATCGATATTATGAGATTCATCATCTATTTCCTCTGGATCTATTCTTGATGAGAGAACCAGTGGAGCATCCATTCGACCACCCCTGGAGCTTGGGAGATAAATCTTTGAAAAGTTAATCAGTGCATCCAGTAGCAGCATTACAGAATCTTCGTCGCTGTCACAGTTCCTTCTTTTTGCGGAATGGAAATATGGATGTGCATAGCACGCAGAAGCCCTTGTAAACCCAACAACCCTTCCCAAAACTCCTGCAGATGTATGCGGGGCAAGTCCTACCACCAGATGGCCTACAAGGTCTTCTTTTTGCTTAATATTATAAAATCTATCTACATGATAAAAATTTTCAAGGAGATCATCTACAAACTTTGAAACCCTCATAAGGTATTCTGCGCAGTTTTCAGATATAATCACGTCCTGAATCTTGATTTCAATGATCTGATCATCATTTTCAATTTCTTTACCATGTATATCGTGAGTGTAACCCATTTCAACAAGTTTTTCAGGGCTTACCCCAACTTCCCGCGGTATAAAATGAGTAATGGGCAAATCAGTGGAGTCATGCCTTATTGTAGCATCCTTAAAGCAAAATACATCATTTTTAGCCCTTAAAATTCCTTTTTCAAGGGGTTCAGGGAATTTTTGTTCGGATATCATCCCAATAACGCCCTTAATTTCATCTAATTTTCTGACCCCTACATTTTCGTAAGATTTTTTAAGTAAACCCGCCAGGTTAATTTTTTTCTTTCCAGAGCCGGTTGGTATAGCTCTTGCACCACATACAGGACATTTAGCTTGAAATGAACCTACACCACATTCAGTACACTTACATCGCGAAATATCGGCATAAATTTCTCCCTTTTTAGCTGCATCAATGATGTTACGTCTGCTCCCGCCGTTTGTACCGATAGGAAATAGAGCATGAGGTGCAGGTTTCATTTTCCGCTCTTTTGTTTTTTCAGGTCTTCCAACCCTTGCACCAATATATGTTGGGGCTTTTGCCATTATTTTCACAGGAGATACTTCATTTAAAGCATCTAAAGTAGAAATTCCTTTAGAAACATCCAGAGGCCTGGAAAGAGTATTAATTAGTGCATAAGCATGATCTCTTTCAATTATAATTTTATTATTCTGAACAAGGTGAGGAACTCCTAAAACTTCTAATACTCTTTTAGAAGGTTCTATATCTAATATCAAACCATTTAATACATCTGAATCATTGTAATTTTTGTATAACCAGCTTCTAAGCTCATTTAAATCATTGATTGATACATCATGATAAAAATAAGTATATTTTGGATGTAAAGGAACATCATACGTTTTTGATATCTCAAAAGCATATTCTGAATCTATATCATTAATTTCATTCAAATTTAAATTTTTTTGGTCCAAATATTGCTTTGAAACTCCAATTTTTTTAATCCACCATTCTTCACACCATGCAGAGGGCAATAAAACATGATTATTTCTTAAAAATTCGCCAAAAGCTACCAGTATATCTCCTAAAAATAAGATTTCTACTATATCTTTCCTGATCTTTTTAGCCTGATCTATGGATTCAACTTTAATTACGCTTCCATTTCTCAGTTTAACAATAGGACCCTCTATACTATCACATGGCACAACACACATTCCTTTTCCAGGCCTTTCAATCTTCATTTGAGTCCCAACTGCCAGGAATTCTACAATTTCCATGGTTAATGGACTTATACCCATTGCAGCAAGACCTGAATTTCTTGATCTTCCATATCTCAGCCTGAATCCGCCTTTAGTTTGAGGATATGCTAAAACAGGCCTTCCACCAATGATATCCCTCATATATTTATCATCCACTTTAGGTGCACCTTCTTCTTTATCATCTGAACCGGCGCTACCCTTTGAAAACCCTGATAACCATTCCCATCCCTCAATTTTCAATATATTAGCATATTTTAAGACTTTTGGAGCTTTCTGTATAACTCCTTCAGCCATTGCAAGGAGAGCCCCCCCTCTAATGTTGTTGGTTTCGACTCTCTCCAGATCACGGTGAGAGACTTCAATCTGGTCTGTAGGTTCTCCTGTTACCTCCACAGGAATGCTTTTTATAGCAAGCCTTACTTCATCTGGGGTTGGCGAATACTGGAGGTTAGTAACTTCTGATTCGTAAAGTTCTACTTCCTCAACGTATCTTTCAATCTCCCTTTCTGTGGGTTTGTAAATATCAAGACCAATAGAAAGCCTTATATAATCTCCAATTAAGACTGCCATTGCTGCCGCAGTACCCCCAGCGCTTCTTATCGGACCTGCAAAGTAAACTGCAAAATACCAGCTTTTATCAAAGTTTTGCTTTATTTTTACCTTTGCAATTCCTTCAAGTGGTGCTGCAACCACCCCTTCAGTTAATATAGCAAGGGCTGTTCGGAGTGCCTGGTCTGCTTTTTTTTCTTTAATTTCAAGTGGATCTTCCTTACCTTCTTCATCGGTTTTGGTTACAATTTCCCTTGCTATTTGAAATGCTGCCTCTTCTCTGGAAGATTCATCTTCTAATTTTTTAATTCTCTCTGCAATACCCGGAGGGCCAACTAACCCTTCTACCCTTTCTGCTAAATCCTTAGCTAATGGTACTTCAGGCTCTAACTCTATATCATATCCTTTAAGCCGTGCATTTCTTGCTACAGCATAAACTTTCTCTGTTTCTTCTTCTAAAGTCTCAAAGTACCCCATTCTGTTCACTTACCCTGCAAAAAATTATTCTATATAAAAAATGTTGCCCATTATATTGGGGCTGTATTTAAATAATTTGGATCAGTTTCGTTAAACATTAAAAAGCAAATATCCGATCCTATTCCTTAATATTGGCCCAATTAGATTATATAGTTTACTATGGGGCTTCTATAAATTCCTAAATAGTGTAAAAATCATTATTAGTAAGAATATATTTAAGTTATTAATATTGGCCCATATTAAGTTTAATGCACCTATACGATTTTAAAATGATAATTAACCAATATTAAGCATTAAATATATATTTAAACACGTATTAAATTTATTATTCATTTAAAAATAATTTTAATCCTCAATTTATAAATGTAATTACTTATTTAACCCCTAAGGTAAATATGCAAAAAGAGAATGGATTTAGAAATATACAAAAATTAGAAGAATTTTTAAGCTATTAAAAAATATTTAAATATAACCTTTAAATGATCCTAAAACAATATAATAGTACGTTGAAACTTATAATTCATTTTCTATTTAACTAGATTAATGGTGATTTTTATGGCAAAAAGAGATAAAAAGGTACTTCCACCAAGTGGAGCCGGTCTTGTAAGATATTTTGAAGAAGAAACAAAAGGGCCAACTTTAAGCCCAGAACAAGTAGTAATTATGACTGTAATTCTGGCAGTGGCCTGTATAGCACTACGATTTACACAATAAGTGTCTTAACACTTACTGCTTATTTTAAAGGAGATCATTAAATGGCAATTCATCCTATTGAGTTCAGATACGGTACTCCCGAGATGCGTAATGTCTGGGAAGCAGAAAATAAGCTTCAAAAAATGCTCGATGTTGAAGCGGCTCTTGCAAAAGCAGAATCAGAGCTTAATTTAGTTCCAAAAGAAGCTGCAGAGGAAATAAACAAAAAAGCAAGTACTGAATATGTTACGCTGGAAAGAGTGGCTGAAATTGAAAGGCAAACCAATCACGATATAGCATCAATTGTTAAAGCCCTCGCAGAAGCATGTAGCGGCAATGCTGGAGAATATGTTCATTTTGGAGCCACTTCCAACGACATAATTGATACTTCACAATCACTTCTTTTTAAAGAATCCATTGCAATTTTAAAAGAAAAGCTGATTAATCTAACAAAAACCCTGCTTCAACTTGCTGATGAGCATAAAAATACTGTTAGCATAGGTAGGACCCATGGACAGCACGCTCTCCCCATTACATACGGTATGAAGTTTGCATTATGGGCTGATGAAGTTCACAGACAAATTGAAAGGCTTGATGCATGCAAAAACAGATTATGCGTGGGTATGATGACCGGTGCAGTGGGCACCATTGCAGCCCTTGGAGATGAAGGTCTGGATGTCCACAAAAAAGTGTCTGAAATACTGGGACTTGAACCTGTTTTAATCTCAAATCAGGTTGTTCAGAGGGATAATCACGCCGAATTCATTATGGATCTTGCAAATATAGCAAGCACCCTTGATAAAATTGGTTTAGAGATTAGAAATCTCCAGAGAACAGAAATAAAGGAAATTGGAGAAAAATTCGATCCTGAAAAGCAGGTTGGAAGCAGTACAATGCCCCATAAAATGAATCCAATAACTGCAGAGCGTATATGTGGGGTATCAAGAGTTATTCGTGCTTATGTGATCCCTGCACTTGAAAATAATCCTTTATGGCATGAAAGAGATCTTACAAATTCATCATGTGAACGAATAATCCTGCCTGAAGCCTGTATTCTCACTGACTATATACTGAATCTCACAATTAAATTACTTAAAAATCTGACATTCTATCCAGAAAACATTGAAAAGAATCTTAACGCCACCAATGGACTTATAATGGCCGAAAGATTAATGGCCGAACTCACAAGGAGAGGAATGGGAAGGCAAACTGCCTATGCATTTGCTAGGAAATGTTCAATTAAAGCCAATAGGGAAAATACCAGTCTTGTGGATGTAGTTTTATCACAAGACGAGATAAAACAGTATTTATCCTCCGAAGAAATCAGAGAAATAATGAATCCTCATACTTACATTGGATCATCTGTTTCTATAGTAAATAATGTGCTGGAAGAATCCAAAAAGTGGTTTTAACCTCTTCATTATGACTTCTTGCACAAAGAACTGATTAATTCAAATAAGACCAAATAAATCTAATTTGAATCCACATATCCATATTTTTTTTTATTTTTTAAATTATCCATTATTTTTAGTCATTTTTTATTTTAAATTACTTTCTAAATCTTTTATTCATATAAAAAGACATATTTTCCATTTAAAGGAAAAATATATTAATAATAATACCAAATATTAATACATTGAAATAAAGGTGGTTGAAGGAAATCTCTGATTTCTTGAACATTCCAAAATCTTGGG
>JASEIM010000029.1 GCA_030017655.1 Methanobacterium sp.
CCCGCCTTTCACCTGCAGTGATCACTGCAATCGTAAAAGATGGTAAGATTCTCATGGCCAAGCACTCATACGGACTTAAAGACAGGTACAGCCTCGTTGCAGGATTTGTGGAGCCCGGAGAAACCATTGAGGAAGCCGTTGAGCGGGAAACAGAAGAGGAAGTGGGTGTAAAAGTCAAAAATATCAAATATTCCAGCAGCCAGTCCTGGCCATTCCCTCATTCACTAATGCTGGGCTTTACGGCTGAATATGAAAGCGGGGAGATAAAAGTAGATGAAAAAGAGATTTTAGATGCGAAATGGTTCTCTGCTGAGGAAATCCCTCCACTGCCTTCAAAGATGAGTATTGCCAGTGAGTTAATAGATTGGTTCATTGAGAATTATTCAGATCAATAAATTAAATTAGGATTTCAAATTTGATTTCTTTCTACCAAGCAAAAAACTATGTTTTTTGACTGATTGGGCGGTTCATTGAAAAACATTCAAGCTAATATGAGTTTTCAAGATTCCTTTTCTCTTCCTTTTTTTTGCATTTCTTCAGATATAGAAGCCAGCATTATGTAACCCTCACCTTCTACGTTTAATGTAAAGCTTTCAGGATATATTTTCCATCCTTTACTTTCATACATATTTAACTGTTTTTCTATATCCATTATTCTACTTAATTCATCATTAATAGGGTTTCCATTAGAATCTATATCTCCAAACCATAAAACTTTCCATTTTTTAGCCATTAAAATCACACCGGACTACTCTATGCGTTATTTTACCTAAAGTTAATAAGCACTTGGGACATCTTTAAGAGTTCATTATATGTTTTATGAGTTTAATAGTTAAATCATTTAATAAAATGATTTCTCCTTTAAAAAACCAGGCTGCTAGCAGATCTGATTAAAATGAAATACAATATGATAATTAGAATTTTTGCAGAATGGGGGTGGAAATGTGCTGAAATATATTGTTCTGGGGAAAGGGACAGGGCAGGGGAGAAAAACTCTTGATGAAGCATCAAAAAGGATTAAATCCATTAAAAATTCCGTAGAAGAGCTTGATGGGAATTTAACTCTTTACTACACCTTTGGTGAATATGATCTGGTTGCAATTGTTGAACTTCCAGATGAAAACAGCATGGCTAAAATTCTGATAAAAATAAACTCACTGCAGAGCGTATCTACAAAAACACTCCGGGCATGGACAGACACTGAGTTCGTGGAAATGGTTTCTGAACTTAAATAATTCTTAATTTGATTTTGAAAAGATTTAAATTATATTCATTATTCAATTCAATCAAATTTCTGACTGAAGATTTAAAATAGAAGCAATTAAAAAAAAAGCAGTATTATTAGGGACGGCTAAATAAAGAGGGCCTTGAGAGATATAGGATCACTATTAAGCCGTTCCCCAATGATTCATCCAATCTTTTCACTGGACTAATAAGGTCCATATAGTTATTTAGATTCACACCAATATGACTTTTTTAAGAATAAATGTGATTAGTATCACTTGAATACGTTACCATTAATGAAAATAATATAATGATGCCAGACAGTGTTTTACTGAAAGAACTAATATAATTAAATTATTAATGATAACAACGAAAGAATATGAGTAAAATTCCACATATTAATAGTATTAAACTTGAAATTTTAATATAACTCCCCTTGGATCTATAATTCAGGTATTTATTTATCCATGTGTTGTTATAGGTTTTTTTATCCATATTGATAAGCATATTGGCAGAAATAAGCACCCAGCATATTCCTATCATTAGATAGAATATTTGCATTGTTTCCATGATATTTTTTTTTCTTTTGAATAAACATAAATAAGTATCTTTAATTAATTTTTAGTGAAAAAAGGGCATAACTGAAATTTAGTCCCGGTTGAAATGATTTAACCCCTCAAAATACCTAAAATTTTAAGATAAAATAATAATCTTTTTAAAGAGATATAATTAATTTTAACAGAAATGATCCATATAATTAATAAAATAAAAATTTTTATCAATAATTTTATGGATTAAAACAATGAAACTCTCATCATTTTTCCCAGTAACCAGATGGGCTAAATCTTATAATAAAGAATGGCTAAGGCCAGATGTTATTGCTGGAATTACTGTTGGTGCTTTTACAATACCTGAGGCCATGGCATATGTTACTTTAGCCGGTTTACCCCCAGAAGTTGGTCTGTATTCATCCATGGTTGCATTATTCGTTTATATGCTTTTTGGGACATCTAACCAATTATCTATTGGTCCTACTTCCACGCTTTCCATACTGGTTGGTTCTACGCTTGGTACTTTGATGATTTCTAACGCCAGCCAGTATTTAATGACTGTATCGCTTGTAGCGATCATTGTGGGCGTTTTAGCCCTCATATCCTGGGCTTTAAGGTTAGGATTTATAATTAAATTTATTTCAAGAACAGTGTTAACCGGGTTTTTAACAGGTATAGCTCTTTTTATTGCTTCAGGACAGCTTCCAAGGTTATTTGGAATACCTGGATCTCAGGGAAATTTTTTTGACCGCATATATTACTTTTTAGCCCATATTGATCAGACTAACATGGCAACTCTGGCAATTGGTGCAGGAGGAATTATATTTTTATTCCTGGCGAATAGAAAATTCCCTAAACTGCCCAATACTCTTTTTCTGGTTTTAGGATCAATTATTCTCATAACTTTCACTAATCTGGCCTCTTTAGGGATCAAAATAGTCGGTTCCATCCCCCAGGGATTACCCGGCCTGATTATTCCAGATCCAAACATGATAGATTTTAACGTTTTACTTATTCTGGCTACAACTGTCTTTCTTATAAGTTATGTAGAGGGATATTTGTTTGCTTCTGAATATGCTGCAATAAACAGGTATAAAATTGATAAAAACCAGGAATTATTAGCTTTAGGGGTATCCAACATTGCCGTAGGTCTTTTTCAGGGATTACCCATAGGAGGGGTTCCATCAAGAACTGCAGTAAATAATGAAAGCGGAGCAAAAACACCTTTAGCTGGAGGAATATCAGGATTAGTCATTTTATTAGTACTTGTTCTATTTACAGGCATCTTTTACAACTTACCAGAAACTATACTGGCCGCTATTGTACTTTTTGTAATAAAGCGTCTGGTTGACGTACCTCATTTAAAAAGGATCTATAATTTCAGCAAGATAGAATTCGCCATTGCCATTATAACGCTGCTATCTGTGCTATTTTTCGGTGCACTTGAAGGAATAGTGATAGGGGTAATTTTATCAGTCCTAGGATTACTTAAAAATATGTACAACCCACATATAGCTATATTAGGGCGTGTTCCGGGCACCATGAAATATTTAGATATTAATCGCCACCCAGAAAGTGAAATAGTTTCCCATACTCTCATTGTGAGGATTGATGGATCCCAGATTTTCCTGAACACTGAAAGTATAAAAGATACAATAATAGACCTGGTAGATACTCAATATAAAGACATTAGACTGCTTGTTTTAGATTTTGAAGCCACTCCTTTTATTGATTTTTCAGGAATTGAAATGTTAGAAGAACTCACAGATGAGATGAAGCAAAGAGGCATTAAAATCATAGGGGCAAATATGTACGAACCTCTAGAGGATCTAATTAAAAAAAGTAAACTTGAAAAGGAAATTGTTGACAGTGATTTTTGCTTAACCATTGATGAATGCATTAGAAGATGGGAATCTGAAAAAAAGAATTAAAACATTCTTTTATTTTTTTTTAGTTTCCAATCCATCTGAAACCATTAACTAGCTCTTATCTAAATATTAAAAATCGCTGAATAGTAAGACTGGTTTTTAATTTCCTAGAATTCATTTCGTTTAATGACACCTTTAATTTTAAATTAAAGTTATCATTAGTTATTATATAACGATTTAAAACAGTTAGAAGTTTTGTTTAAAAATACATAATTGTATATAGCAATTTATCTAAATATAATAATAATTGTTTTTTTGGAGGTAAATGAATGTCAGAAGAAAATGTAATATACATCGGAACCAAGCCTGTAATGAACTATGTTTTAGCTGTTGTAACACAGATGAACGGCGGAAATTCAGAAGTAATTCTAAAAGCGCGTGGAAGGTCAATAAGTAGAGCTGTGGATGTTGCAGAGATTGTAAGAAATAGATTTATAACCGATGTAGAACTTGGAAGCATAGATATCAGTACAGAAGAAGTATCTAACAGGGAAGGATTAAACAGTAATGTTTCAGCGATTGAAATACAGCTGAACAAATGATAAAAGAGTTAAAAATCAACTCTTTTTTAAAAATTAAAGAATATTTGAAGTATTTCCATGAATAAATTTTTTTAGATATTTAAAAAACCTAGTTTAAGGGATTTACAAATACTGAATTGTTAATTTAAAGGTCAATACTTAAAAAAAAGTAAGATAAAGGGTTATCTTACTGTCTATTTAATCACTTTTTTTAGAAATTATGCCTTACATTTTCCAGTACAATTTTTTTTAAGGTTCTTATTTTGATTAGAGTTCTTTTTTTGAGTACTGCTTTTCTTCTGGTATTTGTGTTTATGTTGGGCTTTAACCTGTGATTTGCTGTTACCCACTTTGGTACTCTTTTTTAGTCCTTTCTTGTATTTGTACTGGTGTTTGGCGTTAACTTTCAATTTTTCAGTACAGTTTTTCTTGGTGTTCTTCTGTTCATTTTTGTACTTGTACAGATTCTTCACTTTTAACTGCTTTTGCGGAGTTGTCGTGTTATTTGTGTCTACTGCAAATGCAGGAACCAGACTGATTGCCATTACCATAACACAGAGGAGCGCTATTTTTTTCATATCTTCTCACCTCCATCTAGTTTTTGTAATATAGAGATGTATAGCATGTTAAAAATAGTTTTTCCAGATTATATCCCTTTTTTATCCTAAATACGTCCAGAATACACCCATAATTATTCCCAAATTATTCCCCAAAATAAGGTTCATTAAATCTGATAAGGTGAGTTAAAAAAAGAGAAGCTTCTAAAATAAAAAACTGGATAAAAATATCTGAAAGTGTTTAATAATAAATTATAAAGAAGTATTTAGTACATTTCAAGCTTTTAAAGTTTTATTTAAGGATTTCTATTTTTCAGTAATGGTAAAAAATAATATTACGTTATATGCACTTAATTATATGGAGGTCCTGATCTGAAATTTAAAAAAATAATTATAATTTTAATTTTAATAATCAGCATAACTGGAATAGCTGGTTGTACAGAGGAAAGCAATAATTTTAATGATAAAAATACTGTTCCGGATTATAATGATTCGTCCAGTCTCCAGAAGGAATCAAATAATACTCCATCTTTAACTTCTACCAATTCTAATTATGAAGCAAGCGGATACTGTTATAACGTGGTTGATGGAGACACAATTGACGTGAAAGGTATTGGAAGAATACGATTTGTGGGTGTAAACACACCAGAAAAAGGTCAACAGGGATACCAACAAGCTAAAAATTTTGTTGAAAGTCTTTGTCTTGGAAAGACCGTTAATTTAGATATAGATGATGCAAAGCACTATGATAAGTATGGAAGAACTCTTGCTGTAGTTTATGTAGGAAATACTAATTTAAATGCAGAACTTTTAAAAATGGGATATGCAGAAGTAATGTATATTCCTCCATCTGAATTTAACCCTTACTCATGGGTAGGGACGGGCAATTATCAAAGTAAGAGTTCAAACAGCAATTCAGCAAATTCTGCCGGATACTACATTGGAAACAGAAATTCAATGAAGTTTCATTTGCCTGATTGCTTTTCAGTAGATAAAATGAGCGAGGCAAACAAAGTACGTTTAAATTCAAGGCAGGAAGCTGTAAATAATGGTTATATTCCCTGTCAGAATTGTGATCCTTAATTTACTACCAGATAAATATATTATTTTAATCAGATTTACTACCAGATCAGGAACTATCAATGTCACAGACCGGAATAGTAAAATAGAATGTTGAACCCTCATCTAACCTGGATTCAACCCATATACGACCCCCATGACGTTCTATAATTCTCTTAGATATTGCAAGTCCAATACCGGTTCCTCTGTATTCATCAATTGTATGCAGGCGCTTGAAAATCTCAAAAATTTTATCACAGTACTGCTGTTCCAATCCAATTCCATTATCTGTAACAGAAAACACATATTCGTTGTTTTTTTCATCTAAATATGCTGATATGTGAACTTTTGCCCGTTCTCCGGATTTTCTGAATTTGATTGCGTTGTCAATTAAATATTGAAACAGCTGTCTCAATTGATTTTCATCTGCCACAACATTTGGAAGAGCATCGTAGGTTATAAATGCATTATTTTCTTTAATCACGTCTTTTAAAGCATTTAATGCTTTTTTAAGTACTTCTTCAGTATTTAAGAATTTAAATTTTCTATCAACGTTTCTGACAAGAGAGTAATCTAATAGGCCTTGAATCATTTCTTTCATTCTCTTAGCACCATCTACCATAAAATTAATGTAATCATCAGCATCTGAATCCAATTTTCCTTTGTAACGCATTTCTATAAGCTGTGCAAAGCTTGCAATACTCCTAAGGGGTTCCTGAAGGTCATGAGATGTGATATAGGTGAACTGTTGAAGTTCATCATTAGAACGTTTTAACTCTTCCACGTAACTTTTTAAATCTTTTTCCGCTTTTCTACGTCTGATATCAATTCTATCGATTGATAGAATACTTAACCATACTAATATTATTAAAACCATTATGGTAAAAAATATGGTAATGGCAGTCCCAAATTCAGCGTCATATAACCCGGATCTCTCCCCTAAAAGCCTTAACCATCCTAAAATTAATGGAACAATAATAATAAACAGCAAAATTCTTCGCCCAAAGACTCCCCCTAATCTGTTACTGGTTAATATTTCCATAAAGCCTTTATCTGGACGGGAAGTAATAACCGCAAGAGCAGTTACAATTAACATAATAGATCCATAAGGAGATGGTGCTGTGGTGTTAATAATAGGATAAATTGCCGTTTGATAAAGGTATCCCAAAACCACGAGAAATGCTACAAGACCCACAATAATAATTAAAACTTGAGAAAACTGAAAATTTCTGTCTTCTTTTCTATCAAGAATTATAAGAGAAATACTTGTTAATAAAAAGCTTAATACTGCCACTAATGACATCCTATTCTGGGCTGCTGTCTGAAAGGCACCTGTTGGCTCTATAAACAATATTTGATCCAGACCTAAATCAACACCAGATATATATTCAAAAAGAGTAAGAGACCCGATCAAAAGAACTATTAAAGATAATGCACGTGTAATCAAAATATTGCGATGGCTAATTCTCTTTTCCTGCAGAAGCCATATACTTATACCTACAAGAAGAAATGACAGAGCACTGTTAGACTTAACAGTAGAATAATTAGAACCAGGAGTTTTAAGAATTCCAATATCAAATGCCCATCCAATAAGAAATAAAATACTGATTATAATTATAAAAATACTTAAAACTTCAGATAATATCTCTAATTTAGATTTATATTGATTTTGGGAATTCATTTAGATCACAATATAGAATAATATTAATATATAAACGTAAATTATTATATATTTTGAATTGACCCCACAAAATGTCTTAATAAATAAATCCTATTTCAAAAAATAAATAAATTTTAAACTCTAAAAGGAACTATAAAGGAGGATAACCATCCCAATACAATTCAATAGCATACCTCGCTGCAATTTCAACCTGTTCTGGATAATCCTTCCTCAATTTATCCAGTAATTCATGTTTATCCCTTGAACCTGCAACTGCATTGATCACCTTTAAATAAACTTCCATAGCTTCTTTAGACGCTTCACATGGAATTTCAAGGGTTATGCAAACATCCCATTCATCAAAAAGAGAAGTTCTGATATACGGAGATATTGAACCAATCAAAACTCCTTTTTCAAGATGTATGAGGGGCGGAACTCCTATTCGCTCTTTTCTGTTTAAATCTGTTAGTTTTTCAAAACTGTTTGAGTTATAACAGTGTAATTCCATGTACATTTCGGGTTTTAAGTCTCTAATTATTGATACAACTTTTTTACCCAGATCAGAGTTATAGTAGTGCCTGTCAAGTGTGCTGATATAAGTACTTTCATCAAAATTGTAAATAGTAAGAATCCCATTTTTAACGTTATCATCAGAAATTCTGGAGAGGGCTTTTATAGTTGTAAGCCCTTCATGTCCATGAACTCCCCCAATAAAAAGACGTTTTGGCCCTTTTCCTTTATTAATTTCTTTATAATAGGTCATTTATGATCAAAAAATAGATTCTTGTATCAAGTTCCTTCTTCCCAGTTTTCAAGATATTCAGCTTGTCTTGAACTTAATTCGTCAATTTCGACATCCATTGCTTTTAATTTGAGTTTTGCAACCCTATTATCGATTTCATCAGATACTTTGTAGACTTTATTATCTAATTTAGTTCCTAAAAGATCTCTGGCTGATAATGCCTGCACAGCAAAACTCATGTCCATAATTTCTGCTGGATGGCCCTGGCCACGTTCACCTGCCAGATTAACCAGTCTCCCATCAGCAAGAAGATAAAATGTTCTTCCATCTTCCATCACAAACCCTTCAATGTCTGATTTAATCTGTTCATGCTTAACAGACATTTTTTCAAGGTCTCCTTTGTTTATCTCAACATTGAAATGGCCAGCATTTGCAAGTATGCATCCGTCCTTCATAACCCTGAAATGTCTTTCTGTAATGACATCGATATCTCCAGTAACGGTTAAAACCATATCTGCATATTTAACTGCTTTTTCAGCTTGCATTACTCTATATCCATCCATTCTTGCTTCTAATGCTCTTATAGGGTCGACTTCGGTAACTATAACATTTGCACCGAGTCCATCTGCCCTCATGGCTACTCCTCTACCACACCATCCGTATCCACATACTACAATGGTTTTTCCGGCAATAAGCATATTTGTTGAACCCATTATTGAGTCAAATGTTGATTGACCGGTTCCATATCTGTTGTCAAATAAGTATTTGGTGTAAGCGTCATTCACAGCAATTACTGGGAATTTCAGCGCTTTATCTTCTGCCATTGCCTTCAGCCTGTGAATTCCAGTTGTTGTTTCTTCGCATGCTCCTATGATGTTTTCTATAAGTTCTGGTCTTTCTTTGTGCACAAGGAATATCATGTCTGCACCATCGTCGATTAAAATGTCTGGTTCGTGATCCAGTACCTTGTGGATTGTTTCATAATATTCCTCTGTGGTTTCTTCCCTCCAGCCGTACATATTGAGCCCCATTGATGCTCCTGCTGCTGTTGCATCATCCTGGGTAGAAAGTGGGTTACATCCTGTCATTGCAACTTCCGCACCGCCAGCTAGAAGTGTTAATCCAAGATTTATTGTTTTTGGTTCAAGATGTAAGCATGATCCAATAGTGATTCCTTTAAATGGCTTTTCTTCCTTAAATTCTGCTTTTATATGTTCTAAAACGGGCATGTGTCTTTGTACCCAGTCAATTTTTTTCTTACCTTCTCCTGCCAGTGACATGTCTTTTACTTTGCTCATTGTTTCACCTGAATATTGTTAAAAATGATTCCTTAATTAAAATCAGCTGATATAAAATTAAATTCTTTTGTTTAATATAGATTATGATAAGCTTTAATCAGTTATGTATTTCATTGAAATTTATTTTGAAGGTTGTTCCATTATTACTTATAATCTCAACTGATCCTTCAAGCTGTTCAACTAAAATATTTACGAGTTTTAACCCTAATGTATCAACATTCTTGATATCAAAGTCTTCTGGAAGCCCTATTCCATTATCTCGAATTGTCATTATGTATTTCCCATCCTTTTTTTCAAGTTTTGTTTCTATTTCTGCTTTATGGTCCTTAAAGAGTTTGGATGATCCATGATGATTGGCAACAGAATCTGCGAATTTATTATCTACAGGTCCGAAGCCAGGAGTTGCGGGATCAGTAAATTTATTAATTGCTGGTTCACAATCAGAGGTTGGAAATGCATATTTTAAAGAATTAGTTATAATTTCATTTATAATTAAACCCAGGGGGATTGCTGTATCAATATTAAATGAGATATCCTGAACGTTTATATTGAATTCAATTGAATTAAAATTATATGCATTGGATAAATAATGTATTATGTCTTTAATATAGTCCTGAATACTAATATTTGACAGATTTTCTGATTTATACAGTTTTTCATGCACTAATGCCATTGATTTAACCCGATTTTGTCCTTCCTGGAATATTTCCAGGGCTTCATTGTCATTTATATAACGGGATTGAAGAGAAAGTAGACTTGATATTATTTGCATGTTATTTTTAACTCTGTGATGAACTTCTCTTAATAAAGTCTCTTTTTCAATTAATGAATTTTTTATTTCCTTTTCAGATTTTTTACGTTCTGTGATGTCCAGTATAAGTGCCAAACACCCCCCATAAGTGCCATTATCAATAATAGGAGATACTCTGAAATATGCATAAATGAGCTCTCCATTTTTTTTAATTAACTGAAGTTCATTATATCCTCTATTTCCTTTTTTAATATCTATGAGACACTTTTCAGCTATATCAACGCTGCTTTGGGGCATTAACGAAAATATATGTCTCCCAACAAGTTCATCTTCGTTATATTCCATCATCTTTACTATTTTGGGGTTTATAAATGTTATTTTGCCTTCAGGATCTGTTGATAAAATACCTTCATCCACATTTTCCACTATTTGTCTGTATTTTTTTTCGCTTTCTTTTAATGCCTGCTCTGTCATTCTACGCTTGTAAATTTCATCCTTTGATGCTAAAAAAAGCCGTTTATTTTCATTTAATGTTAATAACTGGCGAAGAATTACTAAAAATATTATAATTCCAACGCCAAGCTCCAATAGATATACATATTTCTGTTCCAGATTACTTAAAGACCATATTAACGTTATATAGGATATTGCAGCGAAAATTGAAGGAACATAAGACCTGTATCTGAATTTTATGTAATGGGATAAATCAGGGATGTACTTATTAAAATCAACTTTCTGTTCTTTTATTTGAGATAGAGCAGCAAGTCCTGTAAATACGTACCCAATTACCCATCCTATGTCTATTAAACTACCTGCAACATATTCTCCGTATAGAGTAAGGTTCATATAAATAGAATCCGTTATAATCTGAAAAAAAAGCCCTATAATTAGTAAAAATAGAGCAGTCTGGTTTGACTTATTATATAATTTAAACAAGAGGTTAATTAACACGACCAGAACTAAAAAATCGAAGATTACATAGGCTAAAGATACTGCAAATTCTGATGAAATTAAATCTGTTGTTTCTATAAGAGGTAAAATCAATAATGTTAAAAATATTAAAGTGATTGATGTAATCACTATTCCCATATCAACGAACATTTTAAACTGTTTATCCCTCTTCATTGCGTTACGGGACAATAATAAAATACCTGCTGCAAACAGAGGATAATAAAGCAAATAAAAAACATCAGCTATGGAGGACTGCTGATTAAAACCAATTTCTAAAACACCCCATATAACATCCCCCATAAAATAAGAAAGCTGAGCAACTGCCAGGAAAATCCATGCAACATAAATATGCTGTCCATATTTCCTGGAAGATTTAGCAGCAAAAAACAGGAGTATTACAACACCCAGGTTTGTAGCTGGAGATACTATGTCACTAAAAACAGTGCTGTAATGTTGATGACCCCCTAAGAAGATTAAAAATAGTTCATATGTAATAATAAGTGAAATGCCAAATATTGAAGCATATTTTAAATTCATCAATTTTTTATTTATAAAAATACAGCACACCCCTTATTTGACAAAAGTATTATCATTAGTTATGTGGACTAAATTATTTATAATTAATATTATTTGATAATTAAATTAGAAATAAATATTAGATAAGTATAAGAAACCATTAAAGGTTAAACTGTTTCTATATACCTAATCAACAAAAATAATCATAATTCAGCGTTTTATTATGTTATATATCCTTTAAATAGCATTATTCGTAATTTAAAGCAGTATATTATTAAAAATATATCTTTAGCCAATAATTTATATAATATGCTTTCTAATCTGTAGATATGGGAGGAAATGAAACTTTATATCAAAGTCCAGAATTTTATTATAATAAACTGGGAGAAATGTATCTTGACGAAAATGAACTAGAGGTATCTTCTGACTTTGAAGCAAGGGCCACATTAGTCAAATTAAAAAAGCTAGAAAAAGATTTATTAAAACTTAAACGAGAAATATCAACAGATATGAGGACCATTAGAAATATGTACCTCGATGAATCAATAATAGAAAGACCTAAGATTCTAGGATTATTTAGCATAGGGAAAAAGCTTTCAAAAACACAAAAGAGAAAAAAACTGCTTTTTGAACGTGCGAAAGCTCTTAAACCTTATGAAGAGATTATAGAAATTATTGAAGACTATATCCTACAAATTGATGATTTAAGAAAATATATTCAAAGAGAATCTTTAGAAACCTATGCACCTTCTGAATATACTAAAGTTACCAAAAAGTAGTATTTAAAAAAAATAGGAAGCTTTAAGCCCCCTATAAATGTTTCATTACAAGAAATTCATTATCTGTAATGAATTAAATCAACCTTTTCTTCTGCTTTAACTTTTCTCATTGCTTTTTTGAAATATTTCATCTCAACATTATCAGCTTTTATGTTGTCCCTGAGTGTCAGCATGACTGCTTCACGGCAGACTGCTTCAATATCAGCCCCAACATATCCATCTGTATTTTTAGCGAGATATTTTAAGTCCACATCATCTGCAAGGGGCATATTTCTGGTGTGAACCTTGAATATTTCAAGTCTTGCTTTTTCGTCTGGATCATCAACTTTAACATGTCTGTCAAATCTTCCAGGTCGTACAAGTGCAGGATCTATAATATCCACCCTGTTTGTGGCGGCTATGACTGCTACATCCTGTAACTCTTCCATTCCATCAATCTCTGTCAGAAGCTGGTTAACAACTCTTTGAGTAACCCCTGAATCGGTGCTTCCCCCACCTCTTGTGGATGCAATGGAGTCTATTTCATCAAAGAAGATTACTGTTGGGGCTGTTTGTCTTGCTTTTCTGAAAATTTCTCTTACACCTTTTTCAGATTCGCCAACCCATTTTGACAGTAATTCAGGTCCTTTTACTGCGATGAAGTTAGAATCACTTTCGTTTGCTACTGCCTTTGCAAGAAGGGTTTTACCTGTTCCTGGCGGGCCGTAAATAAGGACTCCTTTAGGCGGGTTTATTCCAAATTTTTCAAAGTTTTCAGGGTATTTTAAAGGCCATTCGACAGCCTCTTGTAATTCCTGTTTTGCCTTTTCAAGTCCACCTATGTCATCCCATTTAACATCAGGGACCTGTACAAGAACTTCACGTAGTGCTGATGGTTGTATTTCTTTTAAAGCCTCTTTGAAATCAGCCTTTTTAACAATTATCTTTTGAAGAACTTCCTTTGGAATTTCTTCTTCATCAGACTTAATCTCTGGAAGAATTCTTCTTAAAACTCTCATTGCAGCTTCTTTAGCTAAAGATTCCAGGTCTGCACCTACAAATCCATGTGTAACATCTGCCATTTCATCTAAATCCACATTTTCTTCTAAGGGCATTCCTCTGGTGTGTATTTGAAGAACTTCTTTTCTTCCGTCCTTATCTGGAACGCCTATTTCTATTTCTCTGTCGAATCTTCCAGGTCTTCTAATTGCAGGGTCAAGTGCGTCAACTCTGTTGGTTGCACCAATCACCATGACCTGTCCTCTGGTTTTAAGACCATCCATAAGTGTAAGAAGCTGTGCTACGGTTCTTCGTTCAGCTTCTCCTGTGACTTCTTCACGTTTAGGTGCAATAGCGTCGATTTCATCAATAAATACAATTGATGGGGCGTTTTCTTCAGCTTCTTCAAATATTTCCCTGAGCCTTTCTTCAGATCCACCTACATATTTACTCATGATCTCTGGACCGTTTATGGTTATGAAATGAGCATCACTTTCATTGGCTACAGCTTTCGCAAGTAATGTTTTACCAGTTCCTGGAGGTCCATGCATTAACACTCCCTTAGGGGGTGATATTCCCAGTCTTTCAAAGAGTTCTGGTCTTTTTAATGGGATTTCTATCATTTCCCTTACTTTTTTAACTTCTTCTTTAAGACCACCGATGTCTTCGTAGGTCACATCTACAAAGTTTTTGACACCTTCAAGTTTGGATACATCTACAGGATTTTGCTGTATTTCAACATCACTCATTTGAGTAACTTTAACTATTCCTGATGGCTTGGTTGAGACCACTGCAAGCTTTAATTCACCCATCGGAGCTATATCTCTGAAGAATTCATCGAAAAGACTTCCCCTCATCGAAGTTGCAGGTTGTCTAAACCCCGATATGATTATATCACCTTTAGAAAGAACTCTGCCTGCAAAAGCCCCCCTTACGTCACCCTGAACCATTATTTGCTGTTCGACAGGCGCTAAGACCACTTTTTGCGCTTCTTTAACACTTGCACGCCTTACCCTTACCTCTTCTCCTATTGAGGCTCCTGCGTTCTTTCTCATGTATCCATCGATTCTTATAATTCCTAAACCAATGTCTGATTGGGATGAAGCAACTGTTGCTGCTGTTAACTTGCTTCCTTCTATTTCTATTATGTCACCATCGAGGAGATCTAATTTCTCCATGCATGCGGGATCTATTCTTGCAACTGACCTTCCTACGTCAGATTGTGAAAATGCTTCTGCTACTTTTAATTTCATTTCTTTATCAGTCATGTTTACCCCCATTAAATGTTTTTATAATGATTAATTTTAGTTAAAAGTAATTTTAAACACGAATTAAGTTTTAGTTAACTTGAGTTACTATAATAACTTGTAATTTTAAGTATATAAATCTTTTGGTTTTTTGTATTAATCATAATGTAAAATACCTTTATTATGTATTATTGTATTCAAATACTATAAATTTAACCATTTATATTAATAAAAATGTAAAAATAAATTTATAAACTCATTTAAAGACATATAATATCCTCAGTTAGATAAATAAAATAAAATATCAGCGGATTTTGGCCCCAAACCCTTTTAAAAGG
The DNA here is from genome assembly GCA_030017655.1 of Methanobacterium sp. Taxonomy (NCBI): domain Archaea; kingdom Methanobacteriati; phylum Methanobacteriota; class Methanobacteria; order Methanobacteriales; family Methanobacteriaceae; genus Methanobacterium; species Methanobacterium sp. Next base: position 15,101 of record JASEIM010000029.1, read on the forward strand.
TTTTCAACGGCAAATCTTGCTTCTGGATTTAATACTTCGTATTTAATGGTGATACTAATTTTTTCATCAGGTATCTGGTTTCCCTTGTATAAATCAGCGATTTCAACATTAATTACATCTTCTAAATTCATTATTGTGGCAGCAATAATTTCAGGATTGCATTCTTGTGGAAAAACGGCAGAAACATCATAGGTTTTTTTGGGAAAATTTTCTATTTTCCATTTAAGAACTTCCCTATCATCCATAACTTCAACATTGGATAATTTCAATCTAATTTCTTTATTATTTTCATTCAAAAATACAAAATCAGGAGATATATCTTTTAAAACCCCTAAATGGACATTGCCTGAATAAATATGTCTTAATCCAACTTCATGACCTATAGAATTTTTAAGAAGTACTATCTCCTCATTTAAAGCAGATATTGCTTTATCAGATCTTCCAAGAGCTGCTTCCAAGTCATCCAGATGTTTTGCTGCAGAACCCATTACACGTACAAATTCATCTTCATGATGATTGGAAATCATGTCCATCAGACTTTTGTAAGTTGAAAGAAAAGTTTTGTGGGTTTTTTCAGTGTATTTGTTATGCGTCTGTATCGAATAAAAGAGATAAGGATTTTGAGCGACAATCCTTGCAATCATATCCACCATAAGATTATAAATGGGACTTGCAAATTTCCTGGATTCTTTTACGTCAACATCGAGCTTTTTAATGGTTGCAGCAATGCTGATATAAGCAAAATGAGTTAATCCCTGAACAATACTCATCATCTGGTCATGTATCTGAGGAGTGGTGACTAAAATTCGAGCATTTTCCTTCTCAAGGAATTCATATACTTTATCATACCATCTACTCTTCTTAATTGGCGTCATTACAACAACCTGCCCATCCAGTGATCTGATTCTTGGACCGAACATAGGATGGGTGGGTAAAACTTCAACATCTTGACCAACATACTCATACATTGTTTCTGTGGGTTCTTCTTTTACAGATGTTACATCCATTAATAGAGAACCTTTTTTCATAACTGGAGCAATTTCTTTTATGATTGATGGAGTTGCATCAATGGGAACTGATACTATAACCACATCCGCCTGTGAAGCTGCAGTTATATTGTCATCGGTATAATCAGCGCCAATTTTTTTTGATGCCCTTTCACCAGAAATTTTGTCTCTTCCAGTAATAACCACATCAAAGCCTCTATTTTGAAGAAACTTAGCAATCCAGTTGCCTAATCCTCGTGTTCCACCAATTACTGCAATTCTCAAAGAAAAATCTCCTTGATTTTTTCATGTATAAATATATTTTTAATATTTTTTTTATTAAATATATAAAAATGGGTTAAGTTGATTAGATAAAAGTAGATGGATGATTTATAACTTTTATAAATAAAAATTTACTATATTTATATCTCATATCTACTTAATTACTATTTTTTCTAATTATAATGAATAACTGCCTTTAATATTCATTTTTCAGATTTATACAGGGAATATAAGAAAATTTAAGGGTTCTATCTTTGTATATTTAAAAAAAATACTCGCAAACGGTTTAAAACCTATTTTAAAAATTATTTAAACTTTATTTATATAAAAACTCTATAAAAGTATGATATGGAATAAGAGGTATTCCATTAGATAGTGAACAATTACATTCTTTAAAATCTAAAAATAAAATAATAACAAAAATATGATTATATTTCCACTGCCTTGATTTCTTTTACCTTTTCACCTCCGGCTATGTTTTCAAGGGTGCCTAAAAGTTCTAATACTTTTTCATTTCCAAAGATATCTCCAAATCCATTGAATTCGGAAGTATTCTTTAGGAAAAGGCCCCTTCTTTTCATTGGAGTACCTCTTTCGTTGATTGGGTTGATTTCAACCATTAATGTCTCATTATTTCCATCTGCAGGGGTTTTTACTAAGTATACACCATTAACTGATGTTGGTACTCTCTGCCATGCTTTAACTTCTTTTAATGCATTTCTTATTTTATTTTCCAGTTCTTTAGCCATGTAATTACCTCCAGATATGGGTCTATATGAAGTAATATATAAATATATCATATTATATTAACTATATTTAATAAATGATGTACGCACCAACATGTACGCAAAAATTATTAAAAATCGAATCCCCATCAACATTTATAATCAAATTTATACACTTAAAAAGGAAAAAAGGAGCTAATTAATCTTAAAAAAATAATTTCAAAATCCATTAAAATATTTAATTACATTATAGATATAGAAAATAAAAGAAAAAGAATCAGGTATAATAAAGAAAATTAAGCTTTAATATTATTAGATTATACATGTGAATTGAATAACAGGATAAATGGTTTAAATGCGTATTGTTCATCAAGACACTAAAAAAGGAGTAATTGAACTTATTCCAGAAACACTGGACGATCTCTGGCATCTATCACATATAATTGAGCCTGGTGATTTAATATCCTCTAAAACCACCCGTAGAATACAGGATTCTACAGGAGAACGATTAAGAAGTGATAGGGGGATTAAAAAAACATTTTTTATGGGAATAAGGGTAGAAAACATAAGTTTTCATAAATACACAGGGAAATTAAGAGCTACAGGAATAATAGAGCACGGCCCGGAAGATCTGGTTCCCATTGGATCCCATCACACACTTGATCTTAAACTTAAAAATTCCATAAAGATTACCAAGGAAAAATGGTCAAGATGGGCCATCAAACGGCTGAAGAACGCTGTAGATTCATCTAAAAAGCCTTCAGCAATTATTGTTGCAATTGAAGATGATGTTGCCGATTTAGGAATTATTAAACAGTACGGCATTGATTATTATGGTCCTATTATCGGGGGAATATCTGGAAAAAGAATTATTCAAAAAGATAGAGGTAAAAACATAGTCAGTTTTTATGATGAAGTTGCAAAAACACTTTCGGGCTTTGAGGACATTCAGGGAATTGTAATAGCAGGTCCTGGCTTTACAAAAGGGGATTTCTACGATTTTTTAAGTGAAAAATATCCGGATATAGCTAAAATCTCGGCAGTTGAGAGTACAGGAACAGGCGGACGTGTGGGGATTCAGGAAGTCCTTAAAAAGGGCACTATTGAACAGATGGCAACCGAGGGACGTATAGCTCAGGAAATGAGACTAATGGGCAGGGTTTTAGGAGAAATTGGAAAATCTTCAAAACTGGTGGCTTATGGAAAAACAGAAGTAAAAGAAGCTGCTCAAGCTGGTGCTGCTGAAAAACTCCTTGTTCTTGATAAAATGGTGCGTGAAGAAGATATTGAAAAAATAATGGACATTGTGGAGAATATGGGCGGTAAAGTAATGATTGTAAGCAGCGAACATGAAGGAGGTAAGCAGCTTGGTGCTTTAGGTGGTATTGCAGCATTATTAAGGTATAGTTTGGGATAAATATTAAAATAATTCTTTAAATAAAATTTAAGGTGAAATATGATTGCAAAACGCCTTATAGAAAAATGTAATGAGTGCAATATATGTAAAGAAATTGTTAATTGCCCTCTTGGTAATGTAAAGTCCATTGCAGGAACTGATAAATGTATCGGATGCGGAATATGTACATTATCATGCCCAGAAGAAGCCATAGTTTTGCAGGAAGCTCATAAAGAAAAAATAAAAGTTTATGTGAATAAAAAGGAAGTTATGGCATGTGGAACTGTAAAAAATGCATTAATTTCTTCAAATATAAAACTGAGTAAATATCCAGATTTTAAAAATGAAGATGAAATTTTTATACCCTGTGAATGCGGAGGATGCTGGACCTGTCTAGCACATGTAAACGGCCGTTTCGCACCAGTATGTATTACACCATTGAGAGAAGGAATGAAAATAGACACACAAACCCATAGGGACGAATATCCATCTTTAAGAGTTGTGAGCGGCTTCGGAGTGCATACAGTCGGAGGAGTTGGAACTCCGTACAGTTTAAAAAGTATAAGAGGCCCTATTGAAGTTGTTGGATTCACTCACGGTTGTAATTTAAGATGTCCTCAATGTCAGAATTTTCCAATAGCTTTAACTTCAGGAGGTCATCTACTTGAGGCATATGAAACTTCTCAGATACTTTTAGGATTAAAAGAACTTCATGGGCTGGATAGAATTGCAATTTCTGGTGGAGAAAGTACATTAAATAGAAAATGGCTGGTTGAAGTGATTAAATCACTAAGAAATCAGGATAAAAATGTTAAAATTCATGTTGATACTAATGGAACCATTTTAAGCCATGAATACATTGACGAACTTGTAAAATGTGGAATGACCGACATAGGAATTGATCTGAAATCATCAGATGTTTCAACTTACATGAACATTACTGGCCTGAATGATGAAAAACTGGCTGAAAAGTATCTTGAAACATCATGGAGTGCTGTAAAATACATAATTGATAATTATTTTGAAGATATATTTTTAGGAATAGGAATACCCTACAATAGCGCCCTTATTTCGGAAGATGAAATTGAAGAAATTGGAAAAAAAATTTTCAGCTTGAATCCAGATGTTCAAGTATGTGTTCTTGATTACAGACCCGAATTTAGAAGAAAAAACCTTATTAAACCTTCAACCAGTGAAATAATCCAGATAAAAGACCTTCTGAATTCTGTTGGTCTTAATACTGTTATTGTTCAGACCAGTGAGGGGCATTTTGGGCCTTAAATATTTTTAAACCTTATTTTCACCCAATATTCCTAATTTAAGCTTAAAATTAATGATATTTGTATTTTAATACATTGCTTTTTGACAAAAAGAAAAAAAGCAAAGATTATTTATTATATTTCAATATATTATATTTTAGTATATTATAGGAGGACAAAAATGCGCAAAATAATCGGAATTTTTCTCTGTTTACTCCTGGTTTTTTCTATAATTGATGTAAGTTTTGCAGGCACATATCTAG
>JASEIM010000030.1 GCA_030017655.1 Methanobacterium sp.
CCACAGATTTAGGTGAAAATGAAGCCATACTGGGACTTCCAGCATCATTACTTCCTAAAATTATAGAACATCTGGAATATCTTGGTAAAAAAGCAATACCTCGTTCACGCTCAAAAGGAGCGCTCTCACTTTTAGAGGGAAAAGATATAGGAGTAAGAGATTGTTCAAATTAAATATTATGAGATGAATTTACTAGAAAATAAAATTAAGAGGCTAAATTGTAAAAAGGAGGGATCAAATATGGAAAGGAAGTTTGGATTTATTGGTGGAGGAAGAATAACTAAAATATTTTTAACAGGTTTTAAAAAAGCAGGAATATCTCTTGATAATGTAATTGTCAGTGATAAAAACACTGAGACTTTGAATGCTCTTAAAAATGAATTTCCAGAAATTAGGACAGTTGATGATAATAAAATCGCTGCATCACAAGATATAGTATTTATATCGCTACATCCGCCAGTTATGGGCGATGTACTCAATGAAATTAAATCAAATTTAAAATCAAATGCAACAGTCATTTCACTTGCTCCAAAGATTAAAATGGCTAAAATATCAGAAATACTCGGTAACTCGCAAAATATTGTTAGAATGATACCTAATGCTCCATCAATTGTAAATGAAGGATATAATCCTGTTCTATTTTCATCAAAAATGGATGAAACCCATAAAGAAGAACTTTTAGATATGTTTAAGGTTTTAGGAGATTGTCCTGAAGTTGATGAAAGTAAACTTGAAGCTTACGCCCTTATCACCGCTATTGGTCCAACTTATTTCTGGTTCCAGTTAGATGAATTACAAAAACTTGGAAAATCATTTGGTCTAACAGAAAAAGAAATTCAGGAAGGTATGTTCAACATGCTTAACGGTGCAACAAAAACCTTCTTCCATTCAGAATTAACACCAGAAGAAGTAATGGACTTAATACCGGTTAAACCTTTAGAAAATGATGAAGAAGACATTAGAACTGCCTATCAATTAAAACTGGAAACAGTATTTGATAGATTAAAATAATTAATTTTTTAACAATTTTGATAAATAAATCATAGGAGACGGAAACTATGGAAAACAATAAAAAAGGGTGCTGTGGAGAAGCAGAATACAGAGAAGAACCAGTTAAAGATAATCCAGATATTCAAGAAGGGTGCGGATGTGAAGAGCCACCTGCTAATCCAGAAGAAAATGAACCTTGTTGTGGATATGATGATACAGATGCAGAAGAAGCTGATGGATGTGGTTGTGGTTGCGGAGCCGAACATCCAGATGAATCAACAATAGATAACCCCGTTAAGCCAGAATTTATAACAGATGAAAAATTTATTAAAGAATTTGAAAATTATGCTCATTCAATAGGTATAAAAGCTATGGGATACACCCAGCTTACTCCAGAACTATTGATTCAAGATAAATTTATCCAGTATCCGAATGCCATTGTATTAACTATGGAAATGAGTAAAGAACTCATTGGAACAGCTCCAAGCGACAAAACACAAGAGTTGAATGATGCACATTACGCAAAATTAGGTACTTTAACCTATAAACTTTCTGATTATCTTAGAGAACATGGATATGGTACAGAGGTTGCCCATCCTTACGGTGGGCTTGTGAATTTCTCTCAACTTGGTCAAAAAGCAGGCATAGGGTTTATAGGAAAAAATGGTCTTTTAATTACTCCTCAATCTGGTCCGGGACAGAAAATTTCAGCAATATTTGTCAGTATAGCGAATTTACCAATAAAAGATGGAAATGAGCATGCATGGATACCTGAATACTGTGAAAGATGCGGTAAATGTATTAAAGCCTGCCCTGAAAAAGCATTAGTAGAAGAAGAGACTTGCTGTGGAGGCACAGAAGTTAAATTTATACAAAAACTTTGTATTGGATGTAGTCAAGGCTGTACCTACTGTATAGAAGCCTGTCCATTCGATGAAAAGGGATATGAGCACGTTAAAAATAAATTTGATAAATTAAATGCCAAATTAAGGGAAAAGCAAAGAAAAAATTTCGATATTGAATTATGGAATAACTGGGCTGAAGAAAATGCTTCTTTGTTTACCGGATTAGTTAATGGTGCTACTGTCGCAATGGCAATGACAGAAAATGAAGAACAAATAATTCTATTAGAAAAAGAAGATAACAATTTAAAAGTAAACATAAAAGCTCCAGAAGAATTAGAACGCCCTGTAGCTGATTTAATGTTTGCTATGGATACAAAGGACATGTCTAATATATTAAAGGATACTAATTCTATAAAATTCATAGAATTACTTTCTTCTAGAAAAGTAGGAATTTATGCATTAATAAGTCAGTTAGAACTTGTGGATAAAGGATATACGCCATTTTTAGGTAGATTAGGATTTAGATTAGGTGGTGGGGGGGGCTGCTGCGGATAATCATATATCAATAAATTTGATAATATTGTGCTTTGATGGACATGTTGGAAAATCTAAGCTTATTAATACAATGTAATTTATAAGTATTAAATAATTTTAAAATAAGTTTTTAAAAGGTCAAAATTCTAAAAAAAACCTGATACGAGGGAGGAAAATAAAATGGAAAGTAATGAGATGACCGGTATGAAAACATTAAAAATTAAGTGGCAAAGGCTTATATCTGATGAACAAACATGTCCAAGGTGTGGATCAACTGAAGGAGAACTTGAAAAGGCGGTTTTAACCCTCAAACAATCCCTCACTCCGCTGGGAATAGAAGTCATTCTAAAAAAGAAGGCGCTTTCTGAAGAGGAGTTCAAAAGAGACCCTTTAAAATCTAATCAAATTTTGCTTAATGATCGGCCATTAGAGGATTGGATTAGGGGAGAAGTTGGACAGAGTGAGTGTTGTGATGTCTGTAATGACGATTGTAGGACAATTGAAGTAGAGGGAGAAGTCTATGAAACAATCCCTGCAGAATTAATAATTAAAGCAGGGCTTCTTGCAGCTACACAGTTAGTTGATAAGACAGAACCATCTTGTGGGTGTGAAATTCCAGGAGAACCCGATGATAGTTGTTGCCCAAAATAACACATTAAATTTGTGAGTCAAATTTCCGTGTTTTAACTTATAAACTTTAAAAGGTGATAAAATGGATTCAAAGATGAAAGAAATGTGTCAGGAAATGATGAAAAATATGGATAAGCCTCAAATGATGAAAATGTGTCAAAATATGATGGAAAACATGGATAAATCTAAAATGATGCGAAAGATGCCTGATAACGAAAAAATGAAAGAAATGTGTAAAATGATGGAAAGCATGTTATAATTCTTAAAATTCTATAAAATGTAAATGGGCTTTTCTCCCTCCCGCTAAAAATAAATAAGTAGCTGAAAAGACAGTAAAGCACATGAAAGCCCCTTTTTTATTAGTTCATTAAAAATCCTTAAAATATTCAAAATTGGTGAATAAATGGTTAAAGGGAAACTTGGTGTTCCAAAGATGAAAAGTACGCATAGTAGGGGTGCTAGTTCATGCCAAAGCAAGGTTGTTGGAAAAGAATCCCCATTTAAAGAAGCCATATGCGAAATCTGTGATAAAGTGTTCAAAACAGATGGAGATATTTATATCTGTCCCGAATGCCAGGAAAAAGCTAGAAATATCTGTCAGTAGAGAATTTAATGTTAAATTTTGAAATATAGCAAAATATTTGATGATGAACCACAAAGGTTGTGCATAGAGATGCCAATTACACCAGAACATGAAAAAGAATTTGAAAAAGCAGTAAAAGAGGATAGGAAGAAACGATGCAAATGCAGTATCTTTAATATAATAGATACAAAAAGAAGTGGTGAAATAAGCCATAGTGAAGTTTGTGATGAGGTATTCACAACAGATAAAAACGTTTATTCTGTTCAAAATGCTAAAAAACGCAAGAAATTAAAGATACTGTGAAATAATTAGTTTTAGAGGATAATATGCACTTAGGATTTATTTTAACAAAAACACCGTCAGAAAAAGGTTTTAGTTCATTTTTAAAATTTGCTGAACTATACCAAGATAAAAACAGCTTCTATTTATCTAGTAGGAAATGGTGTTTACTGCGCTAGAAATGACAATATAGCCATTGATACGATAAAAAATATTATTACTAACTCTAAAATTTATGCAAATAGCGATGACCTTAAAGCAAGGGGAATAGCAATTGAACATCTAATAAAGGGGATTATACCATTCTCTCATTATGATCAAATGGTAATAGACATAATGGAAAGTTTTGATCAAATTTTAAGTTTTTAAGGTAATCAAAATACAATTTAAAGGTGAATTAACATGAATAGTGACGAAAAAGGATTTGAAGCAAAAATTAAAAGCATGACAAGTGGTAAAGGATGCGCGTGTCAAATGGGAATTATTGAAAGGAAAGAATCATCATTAAAAATAGTAATATGTAAAAAATGTGGTAAAGTCTTTAAAACAGATCGAAATACTGAATTATGCTTTAGCTGTGAAAAAGGGTAAACTAAAACCATGTTATCAGAAAATGCCGAAAAATACAATGATACATTAATTCTTGTATTATTAGATGGTCCTTATGTTTCAGAATATGCAGATATTGGCTATAATCTTGCAAAAAGCGCCTTAGAAAATGATTATAACGTTAAAATATTTTTATACATGGATGGAGCGCACATACCTGTAAAAAATCAAGATCCACGTGCACTTCCCATCAGTTCACAGTTATATGAAGATTTAATACAAAAAGGCTGTGAGATAAAGGTATGCATAAGATGCGCTGCTGCACGAGGCCATATAAATGAATCTCAATATATAGAAGGCGTTAAAATAACCAGTGTTTATGATTTAGCAGAATGGATGGAAAATACAGATAAAATTATTACTTTAGGCGGCTAACATGAAATCTGTATTGGTAATTATAGACAAAGCACCATATGGGCGTGAAAATGCTTTAGGTGGCTTATATATTGCAATAGCATTTTTAGATAGAGGTTTCAATGTTGATGTTCTTTTAATGGATGATGGAGTTTACGCTGCTTTGAATTGCCAAAATTCAGAAGAGTCTATAAATTATCCCAGTATCGGAGAATTGATGTATTCTGTGTTTCCAGAAGGCAAAATATTTGTTCATGCCGATTCTTTAATTCAGCGTGGTTTAGATGATTATGATTTAATTGAAATAACTGAACTTATAGAAGATAAATCACTTTATGATGTAATGCAGTCTAAAAGTAAATTGGTTAGGGTTTAGGAGGAGTTTTTTATGAAAATGGATGAAATTAAGTATGATGTTTTTGAAGATGGTGCACTTGTAAATAGTGTTTCAATTAAAAAGATTTTGCCGTGTATTGCAACTAAAGGTAGAATTAGGCTTACAATGCAGCTTGATTCAAAGCTAGATGGAGATGTTATATCAATCTTAGCTTCTAAGTATTCTCCAGGAAAAATTAGTTTAATTCCACGTAAAAATATCCTTACAATTTCAGATTTTGAAAGGATAATCACATTTTATCCAGATGGTAAAATCACCATGAACAATACAAGAGATCAAGAAGAAGCAATCAAGATAATAAGTAGAATTATGGAGAAAATCAATGAATCTTACTTGGAATCTCAAAGTGGCGGTCCGATAGGTGAAGATATGTCTCAAAAATTATCAAAAATTGGGCCTCTTGCAATTTATAATTGTTTACCAAAGACAAATTGCGAAGAATGTGGGGAAGCAACTTGTTTAGCTTTTGCAATGAAGTTACTTTCAGGAGAATCGACTCTTGAACAGTGTACTCCATTATCTGAAGCCAAAAATAAGGGTTGCGTGGATAGTTTAAGGGATTTACTTGGTGATCAGTTAATGAAAACTCTTGGCTGGAATGGATAGGGTATGAAAGATATATTATTACTTAAAAATTATCAAATATTATGTTTAATGGAGGGCTAAATTATGGCCGATATTTTACAAGAAATGGTAAACTACCTTACATACACTCTTTGGAGCTTAGACCCAAATTCAGCTATAGGTAGCGCGGTTAATTTCTTTATATATGATACAATAAAGATTTTAATCCTTCTAGCTGTCCTGATATTTATAATATCATTTGTTAGAACCTATATTTCGCCAGTTAAGGTGAGGCAGGTTGTTAGTGGTAGAAATGAGTATATAGGCAATGTTCTGGCCGCTCTTTTAGGTATTATAACTCCTTTTTGTTCTTGTTCTGCAGTACCTTTGTTTATAGGTTTTGTAGAAGCCGGAATCCCTTTGGGAGTTACATTTTCCTTTTTAATATCATCTCCGATGGTAAATGAAATAGCAATCATCTTACTTTTAGGGTTGGTCGGCTGGCAAATAACTGCATTGTACATTATTTCAGGGCTTATAATAGCCATAGTTGCAGGTATAATCATTGGAAGACTAAAACTTGAGGGCGAAGTTGAAAGCTATGTTTACGAAATGGTTGAAAAAATGGAGGCTGCAGGTGGTTCTGCAAATGTAATAGTTGAAATGACTATGAAAGAGCGTTTAAGAAATGGATGGGAAGACATGCTTGACATTTTAAGAAGAGTTACTCCTTATGTAGTTATAGCAATAGGTATAGGTGCAATAATACATGGATATGTTCCAGCTGAATTATTAATACAATATACTGGCCCTGGTAATCCTTTGGCAGTTCCTGCTGCTGTTCTTATTGGAGTGCCTTTATATTCAAATGCTGCAGGAATTATACCTTTGGTTGCAGTATTTATCGACAAAGGTATGGCTGTCGGTACTGCACTAGCATTTATGATGGCTGTAACTGCTTTGTCCTTGCCTGAAATGATAATCCTTAGAAAAGTGTTAAAACCAAAGCTTTTGGCAATATTCATCGGGATACTGGCGGTTTCTATCACATTTATTGGATATTTATTCAATTTCATAATAGGTTAAATTTATGATACAATAAAAAACTGAAAAAAGGTGACAATAATGAAAGTAGAAGTATATGGAACAGGTTGTGCTAATTGCAAAGCACTTGAAAAAAGTGTTAAAAAAGCAGTTAAAGAGTTAAATATGGATGTTGAAGTTGTTAAAATACAGGATATGGATAAAATATTGGAAGCAGGTTTAATTTCAATGCCTGGTTTGGCTGTTGATGGGGAAATAAAATCTATGGGCAGGCTTCCATCAGTAGATGAGATTAAGAAGTGGATACAAGAGAAGGTATAGTTTAATTCTTTTTAAATGGATTTAAACTATTTTTTTTTGAATGTCTTTAGAATCAATTAATTTTTAAATTAATTATATTAAATTTACTTCCTTTCAGCAGCATTTAGGAAATTTTTAATATTAAAGAAATGAAATGATTTAATAAGGAGTTTATTTTCCGAATTTTTCTTCGAATATTTTTACTAAATCTTCTGGTTCCTTTATCATGAACGTTTCATGCATTTTAGCGAGTTTTTTGACATGTTCCACATCTTCTTCACGTATTGAAATTTTTAAATCTTTTCCATCAGGAAGTTTGGTTATAGTAACACCTTCTTCGTAATCAGAAGGTAATATATAAATTGGAACATCTACCTTTTGGCCCATAATTGCAGCATTAGAAATTAAGGTGTCACCCATTCTCATGGATATCTTTGCAACTGTATTGGATGTAGCTGGTGCAATTAACATGAAATCATACTTACCCATCTGCATCTGCCCTGCTAAAAATGGTGCATTAGCATTAATTTCAACCCAAATGTTTTCAAAATTGTTTTCAAGTTCACTAAATATTCCATAGTATTTAATAACCTGGTCTCCTGCTTTAGAGATATAGATATCAATAATTACCCTGTCTTTATATTTTTCATTTATTTTTTTCATGGCTTCTATTGTTTTTTCTATTTTATCACCAGCACCTGTAATTCCCCAGGCAATCTTCCTTTTTTTTATATAATACACCCCCTTTTTGTAGGGTAGATTCTAATCAAAGCTGTAAATTAGTTCCTATTACTTTAAAAAATAAAAAAAGTAATTTTTTTATTCAAGGAATTTAGATACAAATGGAGATGTTTCTCCCCTTCGCTGGAAATGTCCTGAAGGCCCTTCGCCTAAAAATTCAGAAAACCAGGATTCATGCTGGATTTCCTCATGCAGAATAGAGAGAGCTAGATCATAAGTTCTATGGTCTTTACCTGCAGTCATATTACAAATATTAGTATATTGTCTTACAGCGCATCTTTCTGCTTCCACCAGTACTTTTAAGAGTTCAGTAGTGTTGGATGCGTCTACTGGTAAAGATGCTGGCGGGCATCCTGATATATCATGGAAATCGTTCATATGTCCGGGTAATTTTCCACCAAGTTCGTAAATACGCGGAACCAGTGCTTCAAAATGGTTTCTATCCTCAATACGGGCAGATTCTGCAATTTCTTTAACACCTTCTCCTTCTAATCCAATTAAATTCACTCTTAAGATTGTGTAATAATAGAATGTTGTAAGTTCTGCTGCTGCATTCTTAACTAAGAGTTCTACCAGTTCATCTACATTTATTCCTGTTTTTTCAACCATTTCACGAGTTACTTTAGCCATTTTTCCACCATCCGTTTAATTAAATTGTAAATACATGTAATAAATTTATATATAATAGTATTAATACTCTATCCAAATGTAACATCAAGTATCATCATAAGTAAAAAACCGCCAATAATAGCTAATGTGGCTAGATCCGTATTTTTACCACTTTGACATTCAGGTATAACGTCCTCAACAACAACAAATATCATGGCCCCGGCAGCAAAACCTAAAGCATAAGGCAAAATTGAATATGAAAACGAAACAATTATAACTCCAATAATCCCTGCAATAACCTCTACAAGTCCTGATAATTGTCCATACCAAAAACTTTTAAATTTAGACATTCCTTCACTTCTAAGGGGCAATGAAACTGCCATACCTTCTGGTAAATTTTGTATTCCAATTCCAATGGCCAATGAAATTGCTGCAAATATTGATGTAGATTCAAAACCAGCTGCAACTGCTCCAAATGCAATTCCTACTGCTAATCCTTCTGGAATATTGTGTAAAGTAACTGCAAGAATTAGTAGCCTGTTTCGATGCCAATCGGTTTTAATTCCCTCAGCTTCTTCTATTGAACATCCCCCGTGGAGATGGGGTATAATTTTATCAATTCCACCTAAAAATACGCTTCCTAATAGAAAACCTGTTGCTGCAGGTATCCATGTTAAATATCCCCACTGAACTGACATTTCTATTGCTGGTGTAAGGAGTGACCAGAAGCTTGCAGCAATCATTACACCTGCAGCAAAACCAAGAGAACCGTCGATAAGTTTTCTACCTACTTGTTTTGTTATAAATACTGTTGAAGCTCCTATTGCTGTCATTAACCATGTAAACAATGTGGCTATGATGGTTAGTATTACAGGATTAAAATTTCCGGCAATTTCAATCATATGTTTATTTATTCATAATTTAATTATAAAAAGTATTATGAATAATAGATATCGCTAAAATTTTACTATTAGTCTAAATACAAGCAATATAATTAGTAAAAATTAAAAGAATCAAATAGTTGCTGGATAATTGAAATTTCCTGCAATGTAATTAAACGAAGCATGAAAAATATGGAGTACTTTTACTTATTTTTAACTGATAAAAATGAAATGAATAATTAAATTAACAAAATTTTGATAAAATGGAATATATTGAAATTGTTTTGATGGTTATTTTAACAGTTTTATTTTAAATAATTTAAATTATTTGAGTTGAAACTACCAAATTCAGTTATTAGCATAGATAAGGTTTTATATAAGTTTTAATATTATTATATGGTGAATATGAATTTCTATTTATCATGGTGAACTAATTGCTTGATTCTCTATATGAAAAAGCACTCGAAAAAAAGGATCAATTAAATAATAAACTGGAAATTGATTTTGAAAAAATAGGGATTGATCCAGGGAAATATTGGATAAATCAACCTATAAAAGAACTAAAAACTGATATCACGATTTCTGGTGGGGATGGAAGCCGTAACTGGAAAGAATTTCTGGGATTTGTTATTTATGCTATTAATGCAGAGTGTTTGATTTACAACGGAAAAGGTCTCCAGAAGGTAGAATGCTGTGACATTGATATTATTAACCCTTATAAATATGTTAAAAATAGATTAGAAACATATATGGGTATTTATGAAATTAAAAGCAGTTTAAAAGCGCTTAAAGAATTTGATGTTGATCTTACCCTTTTTGATGGTTCACTCCTTGGGAAATTAATAAGACCTTCTCCTATGGAAAATAACCTTCCAGAATGGGTAAAAAATGAAATTAAGTTGAAATATTTAAAGAAAATTGAAAAATCATTGGAAAACGGTTCTGATTTGCAGATTATATCTCCAAAATTATTTGATACAATTGAAATTTTAGGGGAAAACATAGTTGATTCTATAATTTATCTCGAAAGCCTGGAAAACCTTTTAGCAACCAGATATCTATTAAAGGAAGCTGAGAAAAGGGGTAAAAGTATTGTGGCGATATCGAAAACATCCACACGAATCGATTATCAAAAAGATCATGTTTTTAGCTCAAATATTCCCGATATGGCCATATTTGATAGATTCAGTAAAAAACAGGGATATTCAACACCTCTTCATCTTAATGTTTCTGATAGAATGGTAAAAAGAACTTTTCCCATTTATGATAAATTTTTCAAAGATTTAACTTTTACAATATTTTATGCGAGATTCGATGATTTTAAAAATATTTTAAAGTTTGAAATACCTTATAAAGCAACAGAAGAAGATATTATACCAATTTTAGAGTCTTTGAAGGGTATATGTGCTGAAGGATATCCATATTTACTTAAAAAGGCACACAATGATGTTGTACTTCGAAATCGTGAGATGAATAATATTTTAAAGATAATGGGATTCTCAAGCAATGAATTTAGTACAGGAAGAGAAGTAGTGCAGCATTAAGTCATTATAATAGGTTTTTAAATAACTGGGAGAAAATGCTATGACCAGAATAATTGGAAGATGTATTGGGGAGACTTCTCCGGTAGAGGTAAGTTTTATATCAAAGAAAATGCCCCGAATTGGGGAATATGTATCAATGGAATATGATGGTAAAAAAGTGCTTGGAATGATTGAATCTTTAGTTAGGGGCAGTGTTTCTATCAACGATGATATCTACGATCCGAAAACTGTGGAGCGAATTAAAGAAATAGAGGGAGATGACCATTATATCAGAGGAAGCGTCCGTATTTTAGGAGATATAGAAAAACTAAGAATTCCAAGAACTCCTCCAATGCCTGGAACTGCAATTAAAATCGCCGATCCTGATACCCTTAAAAAGATATTTAAGATGGAAGGAAACGGATTAAAGCTCGGTAATTTGATCAGTCAGGAAGAAGTTGAGGTTGAAGTTGATATTAATAAAATGATCACACGTCATCTAGCCATTTTAGCCATGACAGGGGCTGGAAAATCCAATACAGTAGCAGTAATCATTAATGGTATTTTAAAAGTCAATGGCTGCGTTATAATATTTGATATGCATTCAGAATATGTGAATGCAGAATTTGAATATGGGGGAGTTAATCCAATTAAAGCCAGAATCAATCCTCTGTATCTGTCATTTTCTGAGATAAAAAAATTGGCCAATATTCCTGAAAAGGCTTATATTCAGGAAAGGTATTTCAGTAAAGCACATAAAAAAGCCAAAAATGCAATTGAGAATGGAACAAACCTTGATTATTTCACCATTATTAATAATATACTTGAAAAATGGATAGAAAGTGATGATCCTCAGTTTAAAGACAATAATTCAATTACAGCTGTAATGAATAAAATGGAATATATGAAAGACAGATACAGCAATATATTAGACTTAAGAGCCCCTGATATTCTTGATAAAATTAAATTAGAAAATGCAAATGTTATAGATTTAGGATCAGTAGATGAATTTGCAGCAGAAACCATTGTGAGTCATGTATTAAGAAGTGCACTTGATAAAAGAAAAAAATATATTCGAAATGAAGAAAAAGATATTCTTAATCACCCCGTATTCTTTGTACTTGAAGAAGCACATATTTTAGCTCCTAAAAGCAGATCCGCACGTTCAAAATATTGGATAAGTAGAATTGCTAGAGAAGGAAGAAAATTTGGAGTAGGTTTATGCCTTGTAAGTCAGAGTCCTAAATCATTAGACCCTGATTCACTTTCTCAGGCAAATAACATGATCATTTTAAGGTTAGTAGAGCCACAGGACCAGCGGCATGTTCAAACTGCAAGTGAAAGCCTGAGTGATGATCTTTTAAAACAGTTACCCTCATTAAATATTGGGGAAGCCATAGTATTAGGATTGATGAGCAAAATTCCAACTCTGGTCAAAATAGACGAATTTGCAGGTAAATTATCTGGAGGAGATTTAGATATAGTTGCTGAGTGGAACAAAGCCATAGAAGATGAAAATAAAATTTTACAGGAGCAAGAAAACGAACTGGATGAACTGGAGGAAGAGTACTGATGAGATTTGCTCATATAGCGGATACACATTTAGGTTACAGGCAATACGGTCTTTTTGAAAGAGAAATAGACTTTTACCATCATTATACTCTTATAATTGATAAAATCATTGAGGAAAAACCAGACTTTGTTATTCATTCTGGCGATCTTTTTGAAAGCTCCAGACCACCTACAAAGGCTCTTCTAACTGCACAGGAGAATTTCTTAAAATTAAAGGAAGAAAAAATTCCAGTTTATGCAATAGCAGGTAACCATGATATTGTTATGAGAAAAAATGCTCTTCCTCCACAGGTTTTATATAAAAAATTCGGTGTAAAATTAATTGGACCTAAAAACCCTTATTTTGATCATGATGGTATTTTTATTGGAGGATCACCCTACAGATCCAAATATCATTCCAAATCTCTTTTAAAAAGTATAGAATCTCTTGAAAATGAGTCAAAAAGGTATAAAAAGAAAATTATCGTACTGCATCAGTCCATTGACAAATATTTACCATTTGAATTTGAGTTAAAAATAGGAGATCTTCCAACTTCATTTAACTACTATGCTCTGGGCCACCTCCATGCCAGAATTTTAGAAGATTTTGGGGAAGGTAAATTAGTCTATCCCGGATGTCCTGAAATCTGGAGAATGGATGAAATTGGAAATTACAGGAAAAGGGGCAAAGGATTCAACCTGGTTGATATGGAAGAAGATATTCCTGCAGTTGAAGAATTTAAAATAAAGGTATCCCGTAAAATCCTTCAAAGGAGGATTAAATATTCCAATTTTGATAATGAAATCAAACAATTAAAGGATTTGATTCTTAAAATGGATAAAAAGCCCATTGTAGAACTGGTAATTGAAGGAAAATCATATAATCGATCGTTAGTTCATGAAAATTTAAATAAACTCTTTACGGACATAACTTTGCAGATCCGCCCCAAATATGAATCTTCAGTAGTTCCGGAACAGGGAATCATTGAAAGAGGCACGCTGAATGTCCATGATTTAATGGTTGAAATGCTAAAAGAATATGACGAAGATATTTCTGATTTTGCAGTGGCTTTATTTGAAAGATTATCAGCAGGCCATAATGAAGACGCGGCAATAATAACTAAAAAATTTTATGAGGAATTTCAGTGATTATTAAAACAGTTGAGCTTGAAAACTTTAAATCTCACATGAATACCAGAGTTGATTTTGAAACAGGTATTTCCATAATCATGGGAGATAATGGGGCAGGTAAATCCAGCATCCTTGAATCAATCAGTTTTGCCTTATTTAAAGAATATGCAAGTAAAAAAATGGATAAGCTCATAAATAACGATAAAAACCAAATGCAAGTGACTGTACAATTCATTGTAAATGGCAGAACATATAAAGTTGTTAGAAAAAGAAAAAGAAATTCAAGCCCAGAATCTATGCTGTATGTTAAAGATAATGGTCGATTTTTAGTTATAGAGAAAGGAGACGCTGCAGTAAGTGCAGAAATAGAAAAGATAATAGATCTTGATAAAAATCTATTTTTAAACGCTGTTTATGTTAAACAGGGTGAAATAGCAAACTTGGTCACTAAAAATCCTTCAGAAAAAAAGGAAATGATGGGCAGACTTTTAGGAGTTGATGATCTCGAAAATTCATGGAAAAACATGAAGTTCATTATTAAGGATTACAATGACCGGGAAATCCATATTAACGGGAAACTTGCAAATCTCCAGTCTACAGAAGAAAATCTAAAAAGTAAACAAGATAAAAAGGATGAATTAAACATAATAATTTCAAAAAAAGATTCTGAACTAAAGAAAACAGAAGAAAAACTCAATAAATTAAAAACAGTTAAAGAATATTTTGACAGAAAAGAAATTGAATTCAATAACTTAAAAAAAGAAATTGAACATTATCAATCCATTTTTATAAGACTTAACAAGACCAGAGATGAATTATCCAGACAAATTGAAGAAATAAAAATTAAAGAAGCAAAAATAGAAGAAATAAAACCCGAAATAGGTAAAATAAAAATACTGGAAAACATCAGGGATAAAATTTTCAAACTAAAAGCTTTGAAGAATGAAAAAGAACATACAGAAAAATCTCTTAAAAAAATTGAATTATTTAAAAGGTTTGTATCTGAAAATCAGGAATCTTACGATAATTTTCTTAAATTAGAACTTGAAATTAATAAATTAGCCAGTTCCAGAAAAGAATTTGAGGGAACAGATGCTTTAAAGATTACTTTTGATAATAATATTAAAAATCTTCAATCTGAAATTGAAGAACTGCAAAAATCCATTTCTAACAGGCTTAAATTATATGGAGAAATTCTTGAAGAAGAGATAAGCTCCATAGATCAGCTGGAAAAATGCCTTGAAACAAAAAAGCAGGGGATCAAGGAAAACTTTAAACAAAATCAGGAACAGATTGAAGGATTTAAGTCAAAAATTTCTGATCTTAAGGGTCAGAATAAGGAAATAATGAAAGCAATCGAGGAACTGGAGAATGCTGAAGATATCTGCCCGGTATGTGAATCAGATCTTGAAGAGAGTAGAAGAGAAGAGTTATTGAATAAGTACAGAGGACAGATTGAAAAAAATAACGCTGATATTAACTCTTCTAAAGAAAATTTAGGTATATGGAATGCTGAACGTGAATTTTTAGATAGAAAGCAGCAGAAACTTGAAAAAATCAGTATAGATATTCTTAAAAAAGAATCAAATGACCTTGAAAGGAAGAAAAATGAAATTAAGGAAATGAATGAACAATTAATTGAAATAAAAAAATCTGTTATTAATTTAAGGGAAATTGATTCAAAATTGGAAGAAAAAAAAGCTTTAAAAGATGAATTAAAGGAAGGTTATAATAAATATCTTGGAGCTTTGAATTCTTTAAAAGCAATGGAAAAACCAGAAGAACTTCTGGACTCATTTAATAAGTTAAAAAGTACTATTGAACCTTTAGAAAATGAAATCAGTAACTTATGCGCCAAAATTAATGTTGAAAAGGTTCAGGTCAATACCGAACTTGAAAGAATACGAACCATTAAGGAAACTTATGATAAACTATGTGGCGAAGTTAGCGCTAAAGATGAGATCTTAAAGAATTTAAGCAATATTGAAAAAGAAATAGAAAATATTTCCAGGGAAATGGAAGCTAAAGAAGAAATGATGGATCAGGTAGTTTATGAAGGTGAAAAGCACCATCAAGCGATTAATGATCTTAATAATTGTCAAAAAGAATTTGAAGAACTACAAAAAGAATTTGAAGGTCTTAAAGGAGAGTTAAAAGGGATTCTTGAAAGAATTTCCGAACTTAAAAATGAAGTTGAATCATTCAAGAAAGATAAAGAAGAACTGGCAAAAATCAGTAGATTTATAGAACTTTTAAATGAAATAAGGAAGTTATACGGTAAAGATGGGCTTCAAAAGGATCTTAGAAATATATCAAGACCATTAATTGAGAATAATACTCTTGATTTCTTTAACAAATTTAATTTTGAATATTCTGATATAAAACTCAATGAAGATTATGATGTAACTCTGTTTGGGCCTTCTGGAGAAAATACTCTGGACATGATAAGTGGCGGGGAAATTATCGCTGTGGCAATTGCTTTAAGGCTTGGAATTGCTAAAACTCTGGTAAAAGGTAATCTGGAGTTAATGATACTTGATGAACCTACCGTTCATCTTGACTCTTATCGTAGACATGAACTGATTGATGTAATTAAAAAGCTTTCAGTTATACCTCAAATGATAATAGTTACTCATGATCCGGGTTTAGAAGAGGCTGCAACTAATATTCTTAAAATAGAAAAGAAAAATGGAGTATCTCAAATAGCCAGTATATAATAAAAATCCTAATTTTTTTCCACTTTTTGCTTTCTTCCAGCAAAGGATACAAAAATTCCTATGAAACAGAGTACTGTAAATATTGTAAATGCTATTTGTATACTTGAAAGTAGTGCAGGGTAATTTTCAGGCATTATCTGAACTCTTCCAATTATCAATGAAAACAGGAGTACAGCAATTCCCATACTTAGAGTTTGCCCTATTAATCGCATTGTGCTTACAGTTGCCGATGCAATTCCTAAAAATCTTCTTTCAACAGATCCCATGATTGCATTGGTATTTGGAGATGAAAAGAGTCCAAAACCTGCTCCAAGGACAACCAGACCAGCTATAATAAATATTATATTGGTATTGGTATTTAAAAAGATGAATTGAGCTAATCCCAGTGTTGAAAGACTCATTCCTATTGTTGCAATTATTCTTGGATCGTATCTATCTGAAAGTCTTCCTGCCACAGGCGCTAAAACTGCCATAATGACTGGTTGTGCGACAAGTATAAGACCAGCACCTGATGCATCAAGATCTTTTATGAATTGTAAATAAAGACTTAAAAAGAAGGATACAGCAAATGTCGCCATATAATTGATTAAGGCGGCTAAGCTTGAAAATCCAAAAGTTCTGTTTTTAAAGAGTTTCATATTAAATACAGGAACCTTGACTCTTAATTCAAACATTACAAATGATATGAGCCCTATCAGGCCAATTATTATCATTAAGATTCCTATGGTTCCGGGAAGCTCTGAAAATCCGAACATGAAGGTGAATAGAGCTATACTGTATAATATGGTACCGGGAATATCTAATTTTTCTCCTTTGCATGCTGCCCATTCTCCTTTTAATTTCCAGAGCGTTAAGCCAATTACAAGGAGCCCTATAGGTACCATTAAATAAAAAAGACTCCTCCATCCTAAAAATTGTGTCATAAGTCCACCAAGTACAGGGCCAAGTGAAAGACCAACATAAACAGCCCCAATGGTGAAACCTATTGCTTTACCTCGCTCTTGTGGTGGATAAACTGAAGTTACTATTGCAAGCCCTGTAACGAATATCATTGCTGATCCAATTCCCTGAATAACCCTGAATGCTATGAGCGAAATATCGGAAGGTGCAACTGCACAGAGAAAAGAGGCAATTGTAAAAATTATCATTCCATAAGTGAAAACTTTTTTCATACCGTAAATGTCAGCTATACGCCCGAATGGAACTGCAAATATTGCAGATGCAAGTATGAATGACGTTGGTATCCAGCTTAGCAGGATAGCATCGGTTAAAAATTCACTGCCTATAGCTGGAAGAGCTATGTTTATTGCAGATCCCATAAATGGCGTAAAGAATGATGCAATTACTGCAATTATTAAAGCAGGTATTCTGGCGCTATTTTTATTCTCCATTAAATTCACCTAATCAGATTAATTACAAAATTATTCTGTAATCAAGATGTTAAATACTTTTTATATACTATAATGAATTTCATTATAGTATATAAAAAGTATTTAACATCTTGAT
>JASEIM010000031.1 GCA_030017655.1 Methanobacterium sp.
ATGAGTCTAATAATATCATATATTGGAAGTAATGGTTGTGTAATAGCTGGTGATAAAAGAAGGATTGGTTTTTTAGGAGATAAAGAAAAAAGAGAAAAATTGGAAGAAGATCTTTACTCTGGAGCCATTAAAAATGACGAAGAACTGATTAAAAAAGCAGGGCAACTCCAAATATCATTAAAAATAACTGATGATGCTAAAAAAGTTCGTAATATTGATGATAATGTTGTTGTAGGGGAGGTAGCCTCTAAAACACCTTTTGAAGCTAGAAGGAAGAGAATTTATGCAACCACCAATGGATACGCCATCGTGGAATTGTTAGGGTCAAATATTGATAAGATACAGGAAGGAGACAGTTCTATAATAGTATTTGGGAATAAGATAACCAAAAAAATGGCAAATGAAGCAATTCAAAAGCATTGGAAGTCTGTAAAAAGTTTAAATGATATAGCAAATGTTTTTAAAAAGGTCATGGATGAAATATCAGACAAAACACCATCAGTAAGCAAAAAATATGATATATTCACAAAGCATTCTAATTTAGACAAAAAAGAGGCTCAAAAGATTTTAAGGGAGGCCATAGTCCTTGATGTTAAAAGACTTCAAAAATGGAGAGAGTACTTAAAAAAAGAGCAGATGAAAGTCTCTAAAACTATTGAGCTGGCTTCAAAAATAATCAATGAAGGAGAAATAGGGAAAATCAGCAGTATAGATGGTAATAAACTCAAAGTAGTCCTGAATAAGGATATTCAAGCATTTGATGTTGAATGGAATATGACTGCAGGACCTGGAGATTTAATCGAAATGAACATAGATGATCCTTCAAATGTAAAAGTGGGAGATATTGCAGTAATTGAAAACGAAAATTTATGTATAAAGCGGACTAAATCATCTTTAATGTGTGATGTGATTTTGTGCAGAGCAGATAAATAATTATGAGTATAGAAATGAACATGAAAGGTGACTTGATGAAACTTACATTTTTAGGAAGTGGTGGCGGACGCTTTCGCCACCATTACCCAGCGTAGAATGACTGGCGGATTTAGAATAGATGGGATTGATGGTAAAAATATTCATATAGATCCTGGGCCTGGCGCTCTGGTTAGAACTTACCAGTTTGGATTAGATCCACGTAAACTGAATGCTGTTCTCGTTTCTCATTCCCATACAGACCATTATTCTGATGCAGAAGTTCTTATAGAAGCTATGACTCGAGGAATGACTCGGAACAAAGGCCATGTAATTGGAAGCAAAAGCGTGATTGAAGGATATAAACAATTTGGACCCTGTATCTCAAAATACCATCTCAGTAGACCAAAAGTATCGATTTTAGGTCCTGATAATAAAACAAATATTGACAATATCAAAATAAAAGGCACAAAGACCATTCATGGAGATCCTACGGCTGTAGGATTTAATATCAAATTTGATGATTTTGCAATTTCTTATACGGCTGATACTGAATATTATAAAGATTTACATAAATATCATGCTGGAGCTGATGTTCTAATTGCAAGTGTAATTAGGCCCAGAAAAGAGCGTATTAGAGGCCATATGTGTACAGAAGACTTTATTAAACTAGTTAGTGAAGTTTCACCAAAGCTTGCCATTATGACTCATCTTGGAATGAAAATGGTTTTTAACGATGCGAAAAAGGAAGCTAGAATAGTTAAAGAAACCACCGGCGTTAATACTATCGCTGCTTTTGATGGTATGAAAAAAGATCTGAATTCATTTTTTGAAAAACAGAGAACTATCAATGATTTTAGATAGTTTAGTTCAATTATCCGTTTATTTACTTTAAATTTCTTTAATTTAGATTGTATTAACCCAAAACAAATTATAATAATTATATTTTGAAAATTATTAATTTTTAGACTTTATTAACATTTATATTAAACATTGTATAATAAAATATTATCAAGAAGAAATATTTGTAATCCAAATAAAAACTTTAATTCATAATAAATTATGATAAGAAGGGAAAAAATTGGATAAATCAATTATAAACAGCGAAAAATGGTTAAAAACAATTATTGAAGCATCACCAGATGCTATAGTTGTCACGGATTTAGATGGCAATATAATTGAATGTAACCAATTAGCAGTCGATATTTCAGTATTTAAATCAAAAGAAGAATTAATTGGTTTTAATGGTCTTAATGCTATACATCCAGAGGATTTAGAAAGAATAAAAAGAGATATTAAAAAATTATTTTTAAATGGCGTGATGAAAGACGCAGAATATAGAATATTAAACAAAAAAGGCAGAGTCTTTCCAGTGGAAATTTCTGCTTCAGTTATTTTTGATAATTCTGGAAATCCAGATGCTATTATATGTATTTTGAAGGATATTACCAAACGCAAAAAAGCTGAAGACACGCTCCAGAATACTCTTAATAATCTGGAAATAAAAGTTAAAGAGCGTACGAAAGAACTTGAAGATGCTTATGAAGCATTAAGTGAAAGCGAAGAGAAGTTTCGTGAATTATTTAACAGAGCTAATGATATCATTACTCTTAGTGAGCTTACAGAAGATGGAATGCCTGGGAAATTTATTGAAGTGAATAATGCTGCTTTACAAAGATTAGGTTATAGTAGAGATGAACTATTGAATATGACTCCTCTGGATATTATCCAAAAAAGAATCGAAGATACGCCTAATAATGCGCAAAAAATTCGAGAAGAGGGCAGCAGTAGATTTGAAGCAGTTCATATAGCTAAAGATGGTTCTAAAATTCCTGTTGAAATTAACACGCACCTTTTTAAATTTAAAGGAAAGAACGTAATTCTAGGGATTTCCCGTGATATTACAGAACGTAAAAAGGCAGAGGAAGAACTTAAAAATTCAGAAGCTTATTACAGAACTATATTTGAAAATACTGGAACTGCAACATTTATTGTTGAAAAAGACTGTACAATATCTCTTATGAATGCAGAATGCGAACGAATATCAGGTTATTCAAAAGAAGAAGTAGAAGGCAAGAAAAAATGGCAAGAACTTGTATCTGCTGATTGTGTCAAGAAAATGGAAGACTTCCATAATCTTCGAAGAATTAATCCAGAAGTAGCCCCAAGAAATTATGAATTTGAATTCATTGATAAATTTGGTAATATTAAAAATGTTACCTCAACAGTTGATCTAATTCCCGGAACTAAAAAAACAGTGGTTTCTCTTTTGGATGTTACTGAGAAAAATATAGCTGAAAATGCTTTACGCAAAAGTGAAGCACAGCTTAGAATTGCAATGGATCTAGCCAAACTTGTATCATGGGAATATGATGTTGAATCGGATATGTTTACCTTTGATGATCATTTTTATGCTTTATATGGCACCACAGCTGAAAAAGAAGGGGGAACAAAAATGTCCTCTAAAGAATATGCCAGAAGATTCATTCCCCCTGAAGAGTCTTCTATAGTGGCTGAAGAAACCATGAAAGCATTGGAAACTGATGATCCTGATTTCTTTAGACAGGTAGAACATAACATCATAAGAGCAGATGGCAAAAAACGAACCATTATAGTTCGTTATGGAGTTATTAAAGATGAAAAAGGAAGAACGATTAAAACTTATGGGGCCAACCAGGACATTACAGAAAATAAATTATCGGAACAAAGATCTAAAGAAATGGTAAAATTCTTGCAAATATTAATTGATACTATCCCAAGTTCAATTTTTTACAAAGATATTAAAGGAATATATCAGGGATGTAACAAGGCATATGAAGATTTTACTGGGTTGAAGAAAAAAGATATTATTGGAAAATCCGTTTATGATATTTTTCCAAAAGATCAGGCTGATAAATACTTTGAAATGGATCTAAAACTGCTTGAAAATCCAGGAAAACAGACTTATGAGTGGCGAATGAAACATGCTAATGGAAGTATACGTGACGTGATTTTCAACAAAGCAACTTACTTCAATACTGACGGTACTCTAGCTGGTTTAGTTGCTGTTATGGTTGATATTACAGAACGTAAAGAATTGGAAAATAAATCCATAGAACACCTACAAAGGCTAGATATCCTTAATAAAATTATTGTAACTGCAAATCGTTCTGGTAGCGTTAAATCCCTATTAAAAGATGTTTTAGCACAAACATTGAATTTATTACCCTTTGATAGTGGTGAAATATATTTAATAGATAAAAATAAAGGAATCGCGAAAATTTTTCATTCTAAAGGGACTTCAGGATCTTTTAATACTATAAAAATTGATGAACAGCCCCACAGATTAATTTATATAAATGGAAAATCTGCATTTAGGAGTGATCTTGATAAAATATCCATTGATATAAGTAACAAATCAGATATGCAATCAATTGCCATAGTTCCTCTTTTTTCAGAGGGTGAAATTATAGGATCTCTAAGTCTTGGAAGTAGAAAAAAACATTATTTCGGAAATGAGGAAAAAGAATTAATAAAATCTATAGGAAATGAAATAGGAAATGTTATCAGTAAATTAATAGCTGAAGAAGAAATGGAAAAACTTATTGAAGAATTAAAACGTTCCAATGAGGAATTAGAACAGTTTGCTTATATTACCAGTCATGATCTCCAGGAACCCCTTAGAACTATTGCAAGCTTCACGCAGCTTTTAGAGAGGCGTTATAAAGGAAAACTTGATCCTGATGCCGATGAATTTATTGAGTTTATAGTGAGCGCCAGTATTCGGATGAAAGAAATGATACAGGGATTACTTGAATATTCGCGTATAGGTAAAGAGGAATTAAAATTTAAACCTGTGAATCCAGAAAAGGTACTGAAAGAAGCATTATCTAACCTTAAAATAGTGATAGAAGAGAATAATGCAACAATTACCTGGGAAAAACTACCAGAAGTGATTGGTGATTCAAAACTACTTGTACAACTATTCCAGAATCTTATCAGTAATGCTATTAAATTTAAAAAGTCTGATGAGCCTCCAGAAATCCATATCTCGTTTATTAAATATAAAAATGGCTACAAAAATGTTTTTTGTGTTGAAGATAATGGAATAGGTATAGATCAGCAATTTGCAGAAAGAATTTTTAAAGTATTTAAACGTCTGCACACCATAGACGAATACAAAGGGACAGGTATTGGTTTAGCAACATGTAGAAGGATTATAGAATATCATAAAGGCCATATTTGGGTTGAATCCAAGTTAAATAAAGGTTCAAAATTTTATTTCACATTAAAGCAATGAATTGCAAGAGAAATTTAAATACACATTATAAGTGATTAGAGTGAATAAAACTGCTTCTTATTAAATGGTCTGCAATTACTACAGAAACAGATGCCTCTGCAACAGAAGTTACCCTTGGACAAATACAGGGATCATGCCTTCCTCTGATTTCGATTTCAGTATTTTCCATTTTAGTAAGATCAACTGTTCTTTGAGTTAATGAAACTGAAGGAGTTGGTTTTACAGCCATTCTAATAATAATTGGCATTCCATTGGATATACCCCCCAATATTCCACCGGAATTATTAGTTTTGGTTTTTATCTTATCATTTTCAATATAGAATTCATCATTCATCTCAGATCCCTTCATCTGAGAAGATTTAAATCCTGAACCTATCTCCACGCCTTTAACAGAACCAATTCCCATTAAAACCCTTGCAATGTCCGCATCTAATTTATCAAAAACTGGTTCGCCGAGACCTGCCGGTACATTAAGTGCAATTGTTTCGACTATACCTCCAACTGAATCCCCCTTCTCCTTAAGATCGAGGATGAGTTTTTCCATTTTCTCTGCAGCTTCCAAATCTGCACATCTAACACTATTTTTTTCAATGTTTTCTTCAACCACACCTAAATCAGCTGGTTTAGCTTCAATATTCCCAACTCTGGTTACATGAGCAATAACTTTAATATTTAATATTTTAAGGAGTTTTTTAGCAACAGCACCACCTATTACATGACCTATGGTGGTTCTTCCACTGGCACGACCACCCCCTCTGTAATCGTAATGGCCATATTTAGTTTCCCAGCAGTAATCAGCATGCCCTGGCCTTGGCTTACCTTGAAGAGCCGCATAAGCAGATGAATCCATATCCTTATTGTAAACAACTGCAGTTATAGGAGTTCCATCTGTTTTACCTTCAAAAACCCCTGATAATATTTTAACTTCATCTGTTTCACCCCTTGAAGTTGTAATTTTACTTTTACCGGGCTTTCTTTTATCAAGCTCTTTTTGAATATCTTCATCTGATAATTCCAGTCCTGCAGGACAGCCGTCGACAACAGCCCCAAGAGCTATGCCATGGCTTGAGCCAAAAGTTGTTATTTTAAATATTTTGCCGATTGTATTTCCTGACATGGATTCACATCCTGATTAAAACAATTAAATTGGAAATATTTACTTTTTATCTTTAAATCATTCTATATCTAGTATCTAAATTTACATTTATTAATTTTATTTTATTAAATGTGCTTTTTCAACCATTTATAACACCAAAGGACTATTCTCTTATTACCGCATATAATGCCTGATTATATATTTTACCATTTTTTATAACGCTTCTTCTTAAAATACCCTCAAGCTTAAAACCGTTTTTCTCGAGAACTCGTCTAGATGCAATATTTTGCTCTAAAGGAACTGCAAAAATCCTTTCAAGCTCTAAATCACTGAAACCATAATCGACTATGCCTTTTAGAGCCGAAGATGTGATACCCTTTCCCCAATGTTTTTCTCCTAACCAGTACCCGACTTCTGCTGAAATTCTTTCAATATCCTCGCCTATAGTAAGTCCAATACCACCAACTGCTTCATTATCTACAGTTATTGCGAAAAAAAAGTTATTATTCTTTGCAATTTCTATCCACTGCCTGGCGTGATCATGGGTATATGGAAAAGGAAAGCCATCCCGTAAGTTACTGGCTATATTTAAGTTATTTGCATTTTTAACCAAGCTTTCAAAGTCAGAATGTCTCCAGCTCCTTAATATACATTTATCACATTTAATTATCATCTATAAACCTCTTTATACCATTAAATACGGGATTAAACTATTTTCAACTGATATCTTCAATCAGAATTATTTTATCTTCTTTGAACTTAAAAATGGATTTACCTCTAATTTCAATGGTTTCTCCCGCTTTAGGTCCTTCAGGAAAATCTATAGCTAAAACTCCTCTAAAATCAATTTTGCTTTCTAAAATATTCCCTTCTATTTTTTGTTCAATAATCTTCATTTCTCTTTCCTTAAACATGGTTACAGATTCTTTCGCCTGCTTAAGAAGGGCATTTTTACCTGTTAACTCAAGATTTATTTCACCATTTGCAATATTCCTGAATTCTACGTTTTCATGAACATCTTTAATCATTCTAGCCACATTAAATTCGTTGTAAGAATTGATATATTCATGAATAATTCTTTTCATTTCCTCTTTTTCCATATTCAACCATTTTAAACTATGTTATGGAATTTTGCTGCTAATTAATATCTTCAATGGATATTATTTTCCCATCTTTAAATTTAAAAGTAGTATTATACTGGAGTTTGATTAGATCGTATTTTTTAGGCCCATCAGGTATATCTACAGCTAAAACGCCTTTAAAATCAACTCTGTTTTCTACCATATCATCTCCAAATTTCTGTTCCAGTATTTTCATTTCTCTTTTCTTAAACAATCCAAATGCCTGTTCTATCTGACTTTTAAAGGCGATTTTACCCTTTAATTCTAGGGTTACTTTGTTGCCGGCAATATTTTTAAATACCATATCCTTATGAAGATTTTTTGTCATTCCGTCTGCATCAAATTTGTTATATGAATTAATATACTGATCAACAATTCTCTTCATTAATTTTTCTTTCATAATAATGCCTCTTTTAGTTATTGTAACTTTTACCTGTTTACAATAAATAATTTGCGAAATATATAATAGATTAAGCTTCAAGCTAATTAGATAATTTTTGATCAACAGCTTCGAATTTAATTTGCATGTTTAAAGGACCATGGGAGCCATATAGGGATAATTAACGCCCCTACAACTACTAAAGATATTATAAAAACTGCTATATTTTGTAGAATACTGTAGGAAGCCGCATAGAAGAATAACCAAATTCCAAGAAACAACAACCATAATAAGCCAATAATTATGGTAGCATAGATCCTTTTGGGTTCAGGTTGTGGTTCATTCATGTTAATCCTCTCAATCGTGGATCAATTATATATTATATTGAACTTTATCTCTATTAGTATTATGAGTAACTTGAAGAATGAAATAATTGAGATATACGATAAACTGTTTGAACTTTACGGCCCTCAAGGATGGTGGCCCCTTATCAATTTAAAAAACATTAATCCAAATAAAACAGGTGCAATTAGAGGTTATCATCCTGGCAATTACGAACTACCCAAAGAGAAAAATGATGTTTATGAGGTAATTCTTGGTACAATTTTAACACAGAATACATCCTGGTTGCAGGCAGAAAAGGCATTATTCAACCTCAACGAATTAAATGCAATTGAGCCTCAAAAATTATTGAAGTTAGATGATAAAGCATTAAAATTAGCAATCAAATGTGCTGGATTTTTAAACCAAAAAGCAATCTATCTTAGAGAAATTTCAAGATTTTTCATTGAACTGGATGGAAATATCCCAACAAGAAAGGAATTATTAGCAGTTAAGGGGGTTGGAAACGAAACTGCAGATTCCATCTTGCTTTATGCATATAAACAACCCGAATTTGTTGTTGATACTTACACAAAGAGAATATTTTCACATTTAGGACTAGTAGAAGAAGATATTAAATATATGGCATTGAAAGAATTTTTTGAATCACATTTACCTAAAGATATAAAAATCTTTAATGAGTATCATGCTCTAATTGTGGAACATGCAAAGAGATATTACAATAAAAAGCCATATGGCGTGAATGACCCTTTAAAAAGAAGATCAACGTAGATAACATGCTCCAAAATATATTCTCCATAATCAGCGTAAAAATAATTAAATTAACATTTAACAGCCGTTTTTTTCTAGCAAAAACTTGTAGAAAAGTAACACCTCTTGCAAAGATTGTGGATAAATTATTCTTTGAAGGTGATGATATACAGGTACTTCCACGTGATACTGTAATTAAAACCCGGACTAGTACAGAAAAAATTGAGATAAATACCGAATTTGAAGTACCAGAAGACACATTATTGCCAAGTGAAGTGCTTAAAGAAATGATAAGAAAATCCAGATACCATTTTATTATGAATTCATGTATCTGCAGAGTTTCAAACGATTGCAAAAATTATCCTCATGAACCAGGTTGTTTATTTTTGGGTAGGGGATCTAAAAGGATATCTACTAAATTAGGACGAGCAGTAACAAAAGAAGAAGCTTTTGAATATGTTGATAAGTGTCAGGAAGCAGGATTAGTCAATATTATCGGTAGAAATAAAATTGACAGCGTCTGGTTAAATACAGGCCCTAAAGAAGAATTGTTATCAATTTGCAGCTGCTGTCCATGCTGCTGCCTGTGGAAAATGACCCCAAAACTTCCTGACAACCTTGGAAGAAGCATCTCTCCAATGGTTGGAGTTAAAATGAGATACAATGAAGACCTTTGCAGTGGCTGTGGAAAATGTGCAGATATTTGCTTTATAGAGGCTATTACAGTTTTAGATGGAAAAATAGAGATTAATTTAGAAAGTTGCAGATGCTGCAGTCGATGCGCTGAAATTTGTCCAAAAGGCGCTATAACATTTGAAATTGCAGATGATGCTGTTAAACGTTCGATTGAACGTGTTAAGCCGTTGGTGGATGTGGAACTGGAATGAGTTAATATTTTTAAGTCGTGACGCACAACTTTCCATTTAAGTATAACTTGTATATTTTTAAGTTATTAGGTTAAACTATAGAATATAATGAAATTATAATGTTTCAGAAATTTATATTATAACAATTTTCATATCGGTGATTAGAATGCAGTTTCCAACTACAAGAATGCGAAGATTAAGGAAAACGCCGCAACTAAGGAAAATTCTGAGTGAGACAACCCTTCATCCAGAAGATTTCATTTATCCAATGTTCATCAAAGAAAATTTGAAGGACGGCAAAAAAGAGCACATTGACACCATGCCTGGCCAGTACAGATATTCCTTAAATGACGGTTTAGATGAGGCAAAGAAGCTTGAAAAGATGGGATTATCATCAGTTCTTATATTTGGAATGCCTGAAAATAAAGATGAAACAGGTTCATCAGCTTATGACGAAGAGGGGATAGTCCAAAATACTGTACGCAGATTAAAGGAAGAAACAGATTTAGTTGTCATAACCGATGTCTGTATGTGCCAGTATACATCTCATGGACACTGTGGAATAATTAAAGATGAAAAAATAATCAATGATGAAACCCTTAAATATCTCTCAAGAATAGCCTTAAGTCATGCAGAAGCTGGAGCAGATATTGTGGCACCATCCGATATGATGGATGGCAGAGTGGATGCTATCCGTGTGGATCTTGATATAAATGGTTATGAAGACACCATTATAATGTCTTATGCTGCAAAATATGCATCAGCCTTTTATGCACCTTTCAGAGAAGCTGTATGTTCTGCTCCAAGTTTTGGTGATAGAAAAACATACCAGATGAACCCTTCAAATCTTAACGAAGCCCTGAGAGAAGCAGAACTTGATATAATAGAAGGTGCAGATATACTAATGGTTAAACCCGCTATCGCATATCTTGATGTGATTAGAGCTATTAAAGAGGAGTTTAAAGTTCCAACCACAGCTTATCAGGTGAGCGGTGAGTATTCAATGATTAAAGCAGGGATAGAAGCAGGATATCTTACTGAAGATGTAATATACGAGTCTCTTATATCCATAAAACGTGCAGGAGCAGATATGATCATATCACATTTTACACCTGAATTTTTAAAGCACTACAACAAACTTAAGGATTAAAAGTTTATCAAATAATATGAGGAATTACAATGAATCCAGAGTTAATTGCAAAGATAGCCCAAATAGCATCCGTTCTTGAAGTCAGCGGCCATCCAAAGCCGGGAAATGTCCACAGAACTCAGGACTTCGACGATATGGTTTTTGAAGATTTTCTTATAAGCGGAGTCGTTATTGGAGATTCAATGAAAAAAGCCGCTGAAAGAGGTCAAAAATACAAAAATGACACTTATTTGCTGGATAAAATTAAATTAGGCGAAATAATCAAAGAAGCAGTTCTTGAAACTGATAAATGGATTGGAAACAACACAAATTTAGGCATAGTTCTTTTATTAACCCCATTATCTGCAGCTGCAGGTATGAGTGAAGATTTCACAGATTTAAGAGAAAATGTGGGAAGAGTTATGGATGCAACAACTCCTGAAGATGCTGTTAACCTGTATGATGCCATTAATATTGCCGATGCCGGAGGAATGGGTGAACATGCTGAACTGGACGTTGCAGACATGGAAGCCAGGGAAAAACTCATAAAAGAAAACATTAACATGTACGAAGTTCTTCATATGTCTTCAAAGTGGGATTTATTGTCCTATGAACTTACAAATTTAATGCCTGTCACTTTTGAAACAGGATTTCCAACATTTAGAGCAGTTAAAACAGAATATGGGATTAATAAGGCTGTGCTTCAAACATTCCTTACTATACTTTCTAAAAATCCAGATACATTAATTTCAAGGAAATATGGTAATGACATGGCCAGAATGGTAACTGCAGATGCAGATTCTATACTGCAAAATGGAGGAGCTCTAACTTCCCTTGGTTTAGGTTTGCTTCGTGAATTTGACAAGCAGCTTGTGAGAAATAAACTGAATCCAGGAACAACTGCCGATTTAACCGCTTCCTCCATAATGGTCGCGTATCTTAATGAATTTGGTTTTTAAAAGGAAAATAATTAAAAACTTAGATAACACCAAACAAAGAAAATGCTTTAAATGTTACATATAAAATTAACTATAGAATTATTTAGTATTATCCAGAAATACATTTATCATTGCAGGGAGTAAAAATAATGCTTCAAAATATAATAGATGAATTAACATTATACGAAAAAATGGTTTTAAAGGCATTAGAATCATTAAATTATGAATCTTCTCCAGAAAAAATTGTAGAAACACAGAATATGGATATTAAAGCCGTAATGAGTGCAGCGGGTTCATTAGCGTCAAAGGAACTTATAGAAGTACAAAAAGATGTTGATGAAGTTATAAGTTTAAGTGAAACAGGGAAAAAATATGCAGAGGAAGGTTTACCCGAACGAAGAATATTAATGACCTTAAAGGATAAAGAAATTATTCCAATGAAGGATTTGGGCAGTGAAACAGGTCTTAATCCTTCAGAAGTCAAAGTTGCAATAGGATGGCTGCTTAAGAAGAAGTGGGCTGTAATTGACAAGGGTAATGTGAAGATAACTGAAGAAGGTAAAGAATCAGTTTCTAAAGAGCATAGTGACGAGTTATTACTGGCTAAATTACTTGAAACACAAAAATTGTTACTATTTAGACCTTCTAAATTAATTTTAGATGGATTCAACCTTTTAAAGAAAAGAAAAGGATTAATAGAGGTTAAAAAAGAGTCTAAATATAATTTAAAAGTGACCAGTAAGGGAAAAGAACTCCTTGAAATGGGTATAGAAATAAAAAAAGAAGCCACACAGTTAACTCATGAACAATTAAAAACTGGTTCATGGAGAAATCTAGAATATAGAAGTTATGATATTCATGCAGAACACCCTGAAACATTTCCAGGGAAAATACACCCACTACAGAGAACTATTGAAGATATTAGACAAATATTTCTTAAGATGGGATTCACAGAATCCCAGGGGTCTATTTTAGAGTCAGCATTCTGGAACTTCGACTGCCTTTTCCAGCCACAAGATCATGCAGCTCGTGAGATGCAGGACACATTTTACATTGGAGAGCCCAAATATGTGAATTTACCTGATAAAGAACTTGTAGATAAAGTTGCTGAGGCTCATGAAAATGGAGGGCTCACTGGTTCTGAAGGATGGGGTTATTCATGGGATGTTGAAGTTGCAAAACAATCAGTACTTAGAACACACACAACATGTGTTTCTGCAAGATTTTTAGCGGAACATAAGCCCCCTCTTAAAATGTTTTCAGTGGGAAGGGTATTTAGAAGAGAAACCATCACCTATAAGCATCTTCCTGAGTTTCATCAGGTTGAAGGAATCGTTGCAGCAGAAGATATCACTTTCAGAAATCTTTTAGGTATTTTAAAAGAATTTTATCATAAATTAGGCTTTGAAGTAAGATTCAGACCGGCTTACTTCCCATATACTTATCTATCTGTTGAGTGTGAGATTTACCTTCCAGAGAAGGAAACGTGGATTGAGCTTGGTGGGGCTGGAATGTTCAGACCGGAAGTCTTAGAACCTCTTGGAGTTGAAACACCTGTTGCAGCATTTGGTCTTGGAATTGAAAGACTTGCAATGTTAAGACTCGACATAAAAGATATAAGAATGCTCTACAAGAGCGATATAGGCTGGCTCAGACACTTACCTGTAAAAATGGATTGATTCATAATATTCTAATCCTAAATTTTTTTTATTTATTGAAAATGAAATCAAGCTTTTTATGATAAAGCCAAAAATTGCTTTAAATTATTGTTAATCCATTAAAACAGCATTAATTAAAAAAAATAGGGTTATTTAACTTTGTTGAATTCAGTATACTTAAAAATAAAAAAAGTTTGATGTAATAAACTTACATCATTGGTGGCATACCGCCAGGCATTCCGCCCATTCCTTCCATTCCTTCCATATCAGGTGTTTTACCGGCACCAGTTGATGCGATAACGTCGTCAATACGGAGGATCATTTCTGCAGCTTCTGCAGCGGATTGAATGGCCTGTTTTTTAACTCTTTGCGGTTCAACAACACCTGCTTTGTACATATCTCGTACATCGCCTTCGAAAACATCTAATCCCATGTATAAGGATTTTTCGTGCGCTGCTCTTAAATCGACGAGAGCATCGATGCTGTCAAGTCCAGCGTTTTCTGCGAGTGTTTTTGGAACAATTTCTAATGCTTCTGCAAATGCTGAAACTGCTAACTGTTCTCTTCCACTTATGGAGTCAGCGTATTCTTTTAATCCTTTGGAAATAGCGATTTCAGGTGCTCCTCCACCTGCAACTACCTTTTTATCTTCTGCAGTTGCTGTAACTACGCCAATTGCGTCTTCTACTGCTCTTTCTATTTCATCTACAACATGATCTGTTGAACCTCTAACTAATAATGTGACAGCCTTAGGATCTTTGCATTCTTCAACAAATATCATGTCTTCGCCTGATATTTTCTTTTCTGCTACTTTTCCTGCTTCTCCGAGGTCAGCGTATGAGAGATCTTCGATGTTTGTTACAACTTTTGCACCTGTTGCTTTGGACAGTTTTTCCATATCGGATTTTTTAACCCTTCTAACAGCCATGATTCCTGCTTTAGCTAAGTAATGCTGTGCAAGGTCATCGATACCTTTTTGACAGAATAAAACGCTTGCACCAGAGTCTTCTATTTTATTAATCATGTCTCTGATCATCTGTTCTTCCTGTTCAATGAATGCTTGCATCTGTGCAGGGTCTGTTATTCTGATTTCAGCATCTACTTCTGTTTCTTTAACTTCTATTGCAGAGTTTAAGAGTGCTATTTTTGCATCTTCTACCTTTGCTGGCATTCCTGGGTGTACTCTTTCTTTATCGATTATTACACCCTGAACAAGTGTTGATTCGTCCACTACTGCGCCATCTTTTTTCT
Organism: Methanobacterium sp.; assembly: GCA_030017655.1. NCBI lineage: Archaea > Methanobacteriati > Methanobacteriota > Methanobacteria > Methanobacteriales > Methanobacteriaceae > Methanobacterium > Methanobacterium sp. The sequence goes on from JASEIM010000031.1 coordinate 14,719, forward strand.
CTATTTTTATGTGATCTTTATCGATTTCTCCGTCTTCTTCAACCTGTTTTACTGCACTTACAATGAGTTCAGCTAATGGTCTTCTGGCTTTTTCGGTTCCTTTACCGGTCATTGCAGTCATTGCAACTTTTAAGAGAGTGTCACGGTCATCAGAATCAATTGAAATTACATTTAATATTTCCTGGGCTTTTTCTGCTGCCTGCCTGTAACCCATGGCTATGATTGTTGGATGAATGTCCTGATCCAGTAAAGCTTCAGCTTTTTTGAGTAATTCACCAGCTATAATAACTGCTGTAGTTGTACCGTCACCTACTTCATCTTCCTGAGTCTTAGCAACTTCAACAAGCATTTTAGCAGCCGGATGCTCAATATCCATCTCTTTAAGAATGGTTACACCATCGTTAGTTACAACAATATCTCCAAGAGAATCTACAAGCATTTTATCCATTCCTTTTGGACCGAGAGTTGTTCTTACAGTTTCTGCAAGGACTTTACCTGCCATGATGTTCATTCTCTGAGCATCTCTTCCTAAAAACCTGTTAGTACCTTCTGGTAAAATTAATATTGGTTGGTTTCCACCACCTAACTGTGCCACATTATCACCTCAATTTTTTTTAATTATGGTTCGGAAAAATAAAATTTTCCTCAACCTCAAAAATTTTTT
>JASEIM010000032.1:0-12898 GCA_030017655.1 Methanobacterium sp.
AAAGGATGAAAATCCAAAAATTCATATTTCAGCAAGGAAAGAAGGCAGTGAACACCTTTTCAGTATCTGATAATGGGATAGGGATGGAAGAACAATACAGTGACAAAATTTTTGAAGTTTTTAAAAGGTTACATTCTATTGGAGAATATCGAGGCGCAGGAATAGGACTTGCAATTATTAAAAGGATCGTTGATCGTCATGGAGGGCGTGTTTGGGTTGAATCAGAGCTTGGTAGAGGTTCTACTTTTTCCTTTACTATTCCAAGGAATCAAAATTAACCAATGAAAATTCTGACTTATTTTAAACTTTTAATTTCTTTATTAATCAATTAATGCCGTTTTTAAATTAATTCCATAGTTTTAATCGCACTATAAAAACATTTAATATAAACAATTTAAATAAATCAGTTGAAAGATCAGTACTTAAAAAATTTTTAAATCATCAAAACGCTTAAAATATATTTATCCGGAGGATTATCACTAATGTTATACAGAAAATTCGGGAAAACGGGTAAAAAAGTCTCAATACTCGGTTTTGGATGCATGCGGCTTCCAGTACTTGACGGAAATCCCACAAAAATCAATGAAGCCCTGGCAACGGATATGCTTCACCATGCAATAAACCGTGGGGTGAATTATGTTGATACTGCTTATCCATATCACGGTGCATCTGCAATAGAGGGTGGTATGAGCGAAATTTTTGTTGGAAAGGTCCTGAAAGACGGCTACAGGGATGATGTATATCTATCCACTAAATTACCAAGCTGGCTTGTCCAGAAAAAAGAAGACCTTAACTACTTCCTTGATGAGCAACTAAAAAGACTTCAAACTGATAGAATTGATTTCTATCTTTTACACGGTCTTGGAGCGAATACATGGGAAAATTTAACAGATGTGGATGTTTTAGAATTTCTAGACTCTGCTATTGAAGATGGAAGAATAAGGTATGCTGGTTTTTCATTTCATGATGAATTAGGCCTTTTTAAGGAAATTGTGGACTCTTATAACTGGAGTTTTTCCCAGATCCAGTTTAACTATATGGATCAGGATTTTCAGGCCGGAAAAGCCGGACTTGAATATGCAGCAGCTAAAAAAATGGGAATTGCAATCATGGAGCCCCTAAGAGGTGGCTGCCTCACAAACAACGTCCCTAAAGACATTCAGGCAATATGGGATCGTGCCCCAGTTAAAAGAAGTCTTCCAGAATGGGCTTTAAGATTCTTATGGGACAAACCAGAGATTAATGTGGTTTTAAGTGGTATGAGCACCATGGAGCAAGTTATAGAGAATGTTAAGATTGCAGAGAACGGTTACGCAGATAGTCTTACCACTGAGGAGAAATATTTGATTCAGGAAGTTAGGGAAGCCTACAGTGAAAGAATTCACGCTGTCTGCACGAGTTGTGGTTACTGTATGCCCTGTCCAAAAGGAGTGGACATTCCGCTGAACCTGAACCTGCTGAATGATGTTTATATCTACCAGAATATGGAAAAACCTGCAGGAAACTATTCATTTCTAACTGCCAAACAGGCCAGCGCTGCATTTTGTGATGAATGCGGTGAATGTGAAGAAAAATGCACACAAAGCATTCAAATAAGGGAATATCTTAAAGAAGCCAGGGAAACTTTTGATAAGAAATAATGAAATGTTTAAAATCAATAAATATTCTCTAATTATTCATTATTTTCACGAATTGCCTTTTATCTCCCATTAATAACTTATGAATTCCATTTACTATTTAAACCCTAAACCAAAATCTTCTGCATTTTTAAGGTCTTTAGAGTTAGGTCTGCCCTTATTCATTCCCCCAAATAACCTAAGAAAACTATTGGTATTGAAACCTTTACATTGAAATTCATCAAGAATTATGTAACCCTTCGCCTGTAGTTTTTCTCTAAGTTTAGAGTGATCTTTGGCTGCTTTGGACTTACTTGTTATTCCAGCGGTTGAAAATAGAAATGCTTTCTTATCATTTACTTTAGGTAGTTCATCAGCGAGTTCTAACAGAGATTCATGGTGTTTTGCACTATAAATCCCCGATCCAAAACCTATAAGATCATATTCCTGAAGTCCTTCAGGATTTATTTCTTTTGGCCATTTTATTTCTGCATTAAGAACTTTTGCAAAGACTTTCGCAATTTTTTCAGTGTTGTGGTGGTGATATGAATACAAGACCAATAGAGATTTCATTAACAACACATCCTTAGTTTTATCCACTATTTTCCATTTCATTCACCTTATTTTTAATTATAAATAATTTAATCAAGCATTTACTACCATTTCTGCTTTTTATTTTGAAATAACTAAGCTATTTCTGTAACAGGAAAAATTTTCCAAAGTTTATATTTCCCTCTTCAAGAAGCCTGAACCCGGCCTGCTCAAAGAGTGACCGCCATTCTTTACTGGAAGTGAGTATTAAAGAGAAAACACTCATTACCGCGAATGTTTGTAAGCTGATGGTGGGAACAATTATCAATATTTTCCCGCCGGGCTTAATCACGCGAAACAGCTCTTTTAATCCTGTAAGTTTTGCTTTGCCTAAATTGTTCACCATGAGGACGCTAATAACTGTGTCAAAGGTGTTATCCTCAAATTCAAGATTTAAAACATCTCCTTTTACGATCCGAACTCTGTCGGTTATTCTCGCAATTTCCAAGTTTTCCTCAAGCAATTTTTTACTAGCGATATCCTCTCCTGATTCAAAAAGGTCCAGAGCCACGATCTGTCCATTCTTCGAAACCTTGCTTAGTTCAACTGTGGCTCTGCCAGAACCACACCCCGCATCAAGGATAAGATCCTTATCAGAGGAGAATAAATCAACAAATGGAAGAGTCATATTATCAGTTTTTGAAAAATTACGGGTGACATAAGTTCCCATGAAGAAATTTGCAGATAACAAAATTAGAGGTAATGACAGTACCTGAATATAAGGTGATTTAAAATAAAAAAATATAACCATACTGACAATGAAAAATACCAATCCTAAAATCCATGGAAAGTTCTCAAATAAAATAGAACCACCAAAATCAAATTTTTCTTCATTCATTTTTTCACCATAATCTTTTTAACTGTCATGCTCCACTTTAATAATCACATTTCCCTTTTTATGGCCTTTTTCAACATAATGATGTGCACTGGCAATTTTTTCTAAAGGGTAACTTCTATCTACCATTAATTTAATTTTTTCTGCTTCAATAAGCTTTTTTATGAAAATTAAAGCTTCAGTTTTTTCAATTGACATTGCAGATATAATTTTTTTACCGCCTACTATTGAAGTCCATAAAGATAAAACTAGGTACTTCAATCCCCCGTTAGTTAAAAGATACTGGCCTTTTTCATTTAGCGATTCTTTACTACGTGAAAATGAGCTTTTTCCTACTGTATCAAAAATTATATCATATTTCTCGCCATTTTTTGTGAAATCATCTTTTGTGTAATCAATAACTCTATCTGCACCTAAAGATTTCACCAAATCAAGATTTGCAGTACTACACACCCCAGTAACTTCAGCACCAAAATATTTGGCAATTTGAACCGCAAAAGTGCCTATACTTCCAGAAGCACCAAGTATTAGAACTTTTTGTCCATTTCGAATATTTGCCTTTTCTTTAAGGAAAAAAAATGCCGTTGATGCTCCATCAACCACAGCTGCGGCTTCACCATAATTCATATTGGCCGGTTTTAGTACCAGAGATCCATTTTCGGGCATGCAATTATACTCAGCATAAGCACCAAGCCCAAAACCCGTAAATCCATAAACCTGGTCACCCTTCTTAAATCGTTTGACATCATTACCTATTTCTTCAATTTCACCAGCAAGTTCAGTACCTAAAATTTTTTTTCTAGGCTTTAGCAGTCCCAGAAATAATCGGCTAATGATTGTATCGCCTCTTCTCATCAAGCAATCCGCTGCTGTTACAGTTGTGGCATATATTTTTATAAGGACTTCATTATCATTTGGAGTTGGTTTTTTTACCTCTTTTAATTCTAAAACAGCCGGTGTTCCGTATTTTGTATATACAATCCCTTTCATAATTTTTCCCCAAATTATTTGATTCAAAAATTTCCTGATTATTAATTATTTTCATTTACTGCTTCATTTACCAATGAGTAGAGCATATATTAATTTTCGCATGTTGAACACGGCAATATTAACATTTAATCGCATTTAATTTCAGTTTTTTATTATATTGATAAATTTGAGCTATTAAATATCCATAAAATACGAGAGAAAAGATTAGAAGCAGTGAAAGTAATTTTGTACCATCAAAACCAGTGACTAACACCAAATATAATAAGATTAAGCTTATAAGTACTCCAAAACTAATATTTCTAATTTGCCTGTTATTTCTTTCAATTAATGACCTTGTATCTGTATAAATGCGGGGTTTCTTATTTTCATAGGATTTGCGCCATATATGCCATGGACTGATTGTATCATGCACTAATTCCCAGCCATCTTCATTGAAAATCTCAAAATAGTCATATCCCACCTTACTCTGATAATCGAAACAGTACCTCATTTTCCTGCCTTCGCCTTTTTTAAATTGGAACCTCATCATAGTAAAATCGAATTTGAATAAACTCCATCCATTCCGTTCCATCCCTTCCAGCCAATTTTCCATTTTTTCTATTTCCCACCCTCCCCACATGCGCCATACAGTTTTAACTTCTTTCATTTTAATTCCCCTTTTTCTAATCTGCCATGTTTAAGAAGCTCTTCTAGACGTGCGAGCTCTAATTCTAGTATAATTTTTCCTTTTTCACTAATTTCATAAATTTTTTTACGATCTTCTTCTGCAACGGAAGTTATTAATCCTTCCTTTTCCATTCTGGACAGATTTCCATACATGGTACCTGCTCCAATCTTAATACGTCCATTTGTTATGTCATTAACGTGTTGCATAATACCGTAACCATGTCTTGGCTTATTTAGAGAAATTAGAACATAATATGCCGCTTCAGTTAATGGTAAATACTTTTTTTGTAATTTTTTGGCATCCATATCAGATCTCCCAATCTTTGATACATCGTGCAATGTTATACCACATAACGATATATCGTGTCACGTTATATATAAACCTTTTGAATTCCAAGAATAATTTCTATAAAAAAAATCTGAAAAACCTCTTAAGTTAGAAAAACTCAAAAAATTAAATATAAATCTATTTAAAACTAGTATAAGAGATTCTGACCCATGAAAAATCCTACACACAAGTAATGTGTCTACATTAAGTTCTTACATACCTAGGCTGGCCCATAATTAATTTTGGTACTAAAAATTTTGGTCTCAGAAGTCCCTGACCCTTTAATCGGGCCAGGAGATATTCAACACTAACAAAACCATGTTGCTATACATTACAGAGGCGGTGCGAAAGTTATTAGCATTAAATGGCCTTGAAAGCGGTTTTTTGACTTCTTTGACTTTAAAGACCTTTCAGGTCTATAAAAATGCTTTCATTCATTTTTTATTCTAGATTTAATTTAATTGAACCAATCTTCGGTGCCAGGTAGTTGTATAAAAGCGCGATTAATGCGGTTTCTATGAAATACAGCACAAAATTTGATATAAATTCTCCATAGTTCCCTGATAAAACACCTGATATAATTCCTAATAATGCGTAAACAATTGCTACTGCTAAAGCTGTTGGCAGTACTGGTATGTGCTTGAGTTCATGCAAGTTCCCTGTGATTTGAGAGAATTCTAATTTGATTTTAGATACTCTAATGGCTATGTAATTGTAGAATAATGCAAATAAAGCATTCCAAATAAAACCAAATACAAATACCAGTATAGGTAGTCCAATTATTAACACCAGGGATACTAACAATCCTGCTGTCCCAAGTTCCGCACCTGATGGCATGGCTCCTCCAGAGGCGTTGGTTATATTAGCTGTTATATTAGTCGCTGCAGGTATTGAACTGAGTAATGAAAATACAGGTGAAATCACTGCCGCCATTACTAATCCTGCAATGAATGCCCATATTGATCCAATAGTTGCTAATATTAGAGCAAATGAAACTACCGGGATTTTTACTACTTCATTACCCTCTAATTCTAATTTTACTCCGCCTAACTTTGGTACTAATAAGTTGTAAAGCATTACAGAGAAGAAACTTGCTGCTATTGTAATGAAAAATGCCCCAATTGGAAGAAGTACAATTAAAGGCAGTCCAAGTCCAGTTACAATATTAAATTGTCCCAATTGTGGAATGAGCCCTGCGGTCTGTACAATTGTGAGTGTTATTAAAGATACTATGGCTGCAATTAGCCCTAAAATTCCATATATTGAAGCAGACATCCTTGTAAAAGGTGTCAGTTTTATAGATTTAATTTCCTTTATATCCACCATATTTTTTACCTCCAAAATTTTCTATTTTTTAGTTATTAATGTATTTAACAATGGTTTTTCAGTAAATATTGCAATTTCAATATTTTTGAATTACTTGACTAGTTATCGATCATTTAATTCTTGTTTAAACTCTTAAAAATAACTTTTCCAGATTTTACTCTGATTATACCCATACTTCCACCCAAATTGCCTCCAACTTATAAAAATCCATATTTAATATATCAATTTAAACTATTTAAAATCAAAAAATATGGCCAGAACAGGTTTAAAAAGAAAATTTAATAGAAATATTGAAGACAATTATTTCAATTATTCTCTGGTTACTTTCAAAAGCAGTGCTAAAGCCACAAATTCAAGCCCTAAGAATACTAAAGGAATTATAGAACCAATAATGGTCCTGGGAAGATTAAATATGAAATAAACCGAAAACAGTATGTTTTGAATCAGGAAAAGCAATGCAAATAATACCAGTGTTGTGGTAAATTTAGATTTCACCTTTAGATATCTTTCTAAATATACATACAACATTCCTACTAAGAGGCAAATATTAGCAATACTGGTAATTAAGGCTGACCATTTAATCAAAAGAAAAAGAGCATTAAATATATTTGATATTATTGATAATTGAGTTATAAGTACAGACATGTTTTAACCTTCATTTTTGAATAAATTTTATATGTATATCTATTTTTCCCTAAATTCACCCCATATCTCCAGAAATGTATCGTAATTTTTTTCCATTTCATCAGAAAGGAAATATAATGCACCATACTTTTCTCCAGTTGATTTAACTATGTTATTTTCTTTTAAAACATCGATATGGTGTCTAATAGTTTTATAATCAAGAGAAAGCTCTTGGGCAAGTTTATTAGCATTATAGGGTCTTTTATTAAGTTCGAGTATTATTCTGGCACGGTTTTCTCCACCTTTACTGCCGATTATCAACCACCATAAAAACACTTTCTTCATAATAATCCCTGTTGATTATAAAACGCCGATATAATGTTGAAACAATTATTATCTTTCTAATATCAGACATAATATACTTAAATATTATTATAGACCCTCTCTTTAAATATTTTAGTCTTAATGGATTTAAAAACTATTTACATTCTATTTGAAAATAAATTAATAAATTCAGAGATATTTAAGAAATTCAAGTATAGCATTAACTGTTTCATCCTGCTGTTGCTCTCTTGTTATGGTACTGTTATTATCCCCTGTTTGAACTCCATAATTACCAAAGTTGTAGTGATTACCGCCATTTATGGTGATAAAGGTAGTATCAGCAGGGAATTTATTTTTATTTTCTTCAATGTCCTGACTTGTTGTAAGTGCGTCAAGGGAACCTCTAATTGATAATGCTTTAAAAGTAGTATTTGAAGCATCTGATGAAGGATAAGAGGCTAAATATATGACTCCTTTTATTTTATCCTGATTATTTATCGCATAATCTGATGCAAAAACTCCTCCAAGTGAATGACCCCCAATCACCCAATTTTTAATCTCAGGATGATCGGCTATAACTTCGTCAGCTTTATTACTATCAAATAATGCTAAATTAAAGGGCATTTTAACGATTATTGTAGTATAACCATTTTCTGCAAGTTTAGAAGCAATTATGGAGTAAGCTTCTGCTTCAACTTTACCTCCAGGATATATTATTACTCCTGTGGCGCTTCCATTCTTTGTAGGAGTGAATGTAATGTAATCATCTGTGTTGACTACATTATAAGAATCAGTTGATTTGAGTGCTGCTAAAGCCTGATTATCAGCACGATAATAGTCAGAAACATAATATACAAACCCTGCTATTGCTATTATAACTATAACTAAAATTATCAGTAAAATTAATTTCTTCTTTGAGTTTATATATTTCATAAGTATACCTAATATATTATTTATTTTATTTTATTAAAAAAATTTACCAAGAATTATATTTTATATTTTATATTTAACAGATATAAATTCAGGAGAGCAATATGACCGTTGAAAGAAAGATCAGCTCAATATTCAAACTTGATGAAGAAAACTGGATGAAACATGCCAATCCCTGGAGCGTGTGGACCAGAAATACTGCTTTACCTGCTTTGGTGATTGCTTTTTGGAGCAGAGTATGGCTTGGCTGGTGGGCGTTAATTCTTATTATTTTAGCAATATTTTGGACATATATAAATCCAAGAATATTCGATAAACCAAAATCAACAGATAATTGGGCTTCAAAATCTGTTTTAGGTGAAAGGGTCTGGTCTAACCGTGATAAAATCAAGATCCCTCATCATCACGCTAAAGCCCCTAATATTTTAAACCTCGTTGCAGGAATAGGGGCGCTGTTTGTTATCTGGAGTGTTTATTCACTTGAAATCTGGCCCTTGCTGGTAGGATTTGCCCTTGTTTACTGTGGAAAGCTTTGGTTCCTGGATAGAATGGTCTGGATTTATGAAGATATGAAAAATGTGCCAGAATATAGAAAATGGCTGTACTAATGACTAAAAAAACCAAATTAGCCCATAAAAATGGTTTAATCTGGATTTAAAAAATTAAGCATCAAAATAATCGTTAGGGGAGGAATGCATGACTGATGAATTTATGAAAGCAGCCGTTGAAGAAGCAAAAAAGGGATTTATAGAAGGGGGTATTCCAATCGGGTCTGTAATTGTTCACAACGGCAAGATTATAGGCCGTGGGCATAACAGGCGAGTTCAGAACAAGAGTGCAATTCTTCATGGTGAAATTGATGCTCTGGAAAATGCAGGACGAATATCAGGAGCTGTTTACCGTGAATGTGTTCTTTATACAACTTTATCTCCTTGTTCAATGTGTGCAGGAGCTATTTTGCTTTATGGGATACCAAAAGTAGTAATAGGGGAAAATATGAATTTTATGGGTGAAGAAGAACTGCTTAGATCAAGAGGAGTTGTTTTAGATGTTCTTCAGGACCCTTCATGTATTAAGATGATGTCGGATTTCATCCAAATGCATCCAGAACTATGGTATGAAGATATTGGGTTATGAAGAGCTTGAAAACTTTCATGAGATTTTAGTAGAGATGGTTCAGGCGATAGAATGACTGATTGGCTTTCAAAATTCATATATAAACAATTAAACCACTTCTTGAATTAGAGGATGAAGCAGTTATTTATTTTACTGAAATGGATTTATTAGAAGAGAAAGTAGATGCAATCGACCTATCTGGAATTTAAAAGATGTACAGAATATACTTAAAAAACAACAGCCTGATGGCTCATGGAAACCAAAAAAGAAAGATTCTGGAGTAAAATACAGTTTAATTGAAACATGGCGACATTTCAGGCATTTAATTCAGCAATATGAAATGAATAAAAATCACCCAGCAATCAGGAAAGCCTCCGAATATTTATTTTCCTGTCAAACTGAGGAAGGAAACATAATGGGAATTTTAGCAAACCAGTATACCCCTTATTACACCGGAGCAATAATGTATCTTTTAATAAAAGCAGGCTATGAGAATGATCCACGCATAGAAAAAGGATTTAAATGGCTCTTAAGTATGAGACAAGATGATGGCGGTTGGGTTATTGGAATTTCTGGTATGATTGGAGTTAAACTTTCAAGAGATGAAATGATCTGACTTCAAATGCTAATAGAAAAACTATGAGAGCTTTCGATAAATCAAAACCATTTTCTGCAACAAGCACAGGAATGGTTTTAAGGGCATTTTCAGTTCATGACAAATATAAAAATTCAGGTTATGCATTAAAAGCTGCTGAACTTTTAAAATCCAAATTCTTTAAGGAAGATAACTGGGCATCATACAGACACCCTGATAACTGGATTAGATTTCAATTTCCATTGGTGGACCAATATTTCTGCTCTGGATTCGATTTCTTTAATTAGGCTTCCTAAAGAAGATCATGATATAAATAGCGCCTTAAAATGACTTATAGATCATCAGGTAAATGATGGATTATTGAAACTGTCTTATTCTGGAATTCACAAATCGAAAGATAATAAAAAAATATTTAAACCCAGATTATGGCTTACATTAACAGTTTTTCAGAATATTTAAGAGATTTATAGGAGTTAAATAAAATATTTAATTATAAATAAATTGGGATAAAATGGTAAGAAAAGCAACTAAAGAGGATATATGTGCAATCATAGATCTATGGCAGGAAATGATGGATTTTCACATTCAAAGAAGCGATTTATATGAAATGAAACCTGACGCACGGAATATTTACTCTAATTACATTAAAGATATACTTAGAAGCCCAGATTATATTGTATTGGTCTATGAATTAGAAAATAAAGTCTTAGGATATTTAATAGCTACTGAATCAGATGATCCTCCTGTTTATAAAGATACTATAGGAATTATATCAGAGTTATGTGTAACAGAAAAACATCGAAATAAGGGAATTGGGGAAAAATTACTGGCCGAAGTTGAAAAAATATTTATTAATAAAGGTATTAAACGCATGGAATGCATGGTTTCAGATTTTAATGAAATATCTAAAAATTTCTGGCGGAAGCATGGATATAGGCCATATAATTTAATGTGTGTTAAATTATTACGTTAAATATTGCCTATTATCCCAAAAATATTGGAGATAGTTTTAATTTTCAACTATCTTTCCATCCAGTACTTTTATTGTCCTTTCAGCCAGTGATGCAACATTCATATCGTGAGTGACCATAATCAATGTCACATTTTCTTTTTCATGCAGATTTTTAAGTCTTTGAAGGATCATTTGCCCTGTTTTGGAGTCTAAAGAACCTGTTGGTTCATCAGCAAGGATTATACAAGGATTATTGGCCAGGGCACGTGCAATAGCAACACGCTGTCTTTCCCCTCCGGAAAGTTCTGTGGGCTTTCTTTCAGCTTTATCTGAAAGTTCAACATATTCAAGTAATTCAATCGCTCTTTTTCGCATTTCTTTACCGGAATAAATGCTTTCATACATTGGAATTTCCACATTCTCCAGAACTGTGAGATTCGGAATGAGGTTGTGCAGCTGGAATATGAATCCAATTTCCCGGGATCTGAACTGGTTTAAGTTCTTAGTTCTCCTTAGATCATATCCTGCTACTTTAATCTTCCCTTCATCAGGAACGTCCAACGCTCCAAGCATGTTTAGAATGGTGGATTTTCCAGATCCTGACGGTCCTATTATGGAAACAAATTCTCCTTTTTTAATATTTAGATCTATACCGTTTAATGCTGTTATTTTTCCATTGTCAAAACTCTTTTTAATCCCTCTAATTTGTATGATGTTTTCTATCCTATCGTATTGTTCAATTACGCTTTCCATTTTATTCACCATCCAAATTATTCATAACGCAGTGCTTCTGTTGGTGGTAACCTGCTTGCTCGATAGGCAGGATAAAATCCTCCGATTAATCCAACAAAAAGAGCTATTCCAAGTGCTTTTAAGAAAGTATCCATTTTATATACTGGTTCAATGAATCCTTCCATTCCCATGGGTATCAGTAATTGAATAGCTACAATACCCATTACTATTCCAACAAAGCCCGCCACTAATGTAATTACAATGGATTCTCCAAGTATCATGCCCAGTATTCTTTTATTTGTCCAGCCTACTGCTTTTAAAACACCTATTTCTCTTGTCCTCTCGAATACAGACATTATCATGGTATTTATGACTCCAATCCCTCCAATAACTATTGCAAGGAGTGAAATAGCCCATGAAGCAGTATCTATTGTTTTAAGCCCTGATTCTACCTTTCCAAGGTCTTCAAGTGATTTTACTGTCATTAGTTCGTTTATGTATGTATCGTCTATTCTATCTGTTACTTCTTCAAGATCTGCTGATTTATCAAGCTTTGCAAATATCATTGTCAGCTTATCATCCTTTTTTTCGAGGTCCTGAAGCGTGTCTAAAGACATAAATGCCCCTGCATCCTGTTGAAGGTCTCCTGTTTCGTATATTCCTGTAATCTTAAATTTTTTACCTGATATTTCCAGTGTATCTCCCACTTTTTTGCCAGTTTTTTGTGATGCTGCTTTTCCAATGATTATCTCATCTTTACCTTCTGAAAAGCCCTGCCCCTCAATAACAGTTATCTCTCCAACCGACAGTTTATCAGCATTTATACCCATTACTGGGAAATAAGGATTATTATCTACTGGATAAATTGCGAGCAATACGCCTACTGCATCCTGAACCCCAGAGGTGTTTTTAAGATCATCCAAACGTTTTTCCTCAATGGAGCTGAACATCATATCCGATACATTGGATTCCACTACCATGAAATCAGATCCACCTGCCTTAAGGGTTTCTTCTGTTGATGATTTAAGACCGTCCGTAATTATTCCAAGCGCAACGATTGTTGCTATCCCGATTGCAATTCCAATAACTGCTAAAGCTGTTCTTGTTTTACTTCTAAATGGATTTTTAACCACAAGACCTAAAAACGACATTTTTTTTCATCTCCTGAAAAGATTCATCAATTCAATTATATGAATATTTGTTCATGTATTCACAGATGAATGTGTATTATCATAATGTTATATAAATATTTGTTTAAATTTACTTGAATTTT
>JASEIM010000032.1:12908-13166 GCA_030017655.1 Methanobacterium sp.
TAAATTGCCAGGAATTCAGGATCTGAGCTTATGAAATAAAGATAATCAAATATGTGCTTCAAATATGATTAAAAAGAGTAATTATTAAAATTAAAAAAATGGTTATTTAAAATAATTATTATTTTGAAATTATTAAGATAAAATTATAAAAAGTGGATTAAAATACAAATCGAAGCGTTAATACTAATCCACCAACGATCCAGCAGTAATATACAAATACCAGTAAATCTTTTTCTTTTATTAGTTTAAGCATTAGTT
>JASEIM010000033.1:0-12621 GCA_030017655.1 Methanobacterium sp.
GAACCGGAAATTCGCCGGATGGATATTAAAGTGCTCAAGACAATTGGATTACAGGCAAATACCATTATTGAAGCTCATGATGCATTCCAACTTGTAAATAAGTATTTTAAATCTTCCAATATCAGTGAAATCTGTGGAAACTGTAAATGGAAAGACAAATGCCTCTTTTTTTCAATGAAAATATAAATGAGTTAAAATACAGTTAAATAAGAGCATAATAAACTGATTTTTTATATCTCTATTACTATTTATAAACTGTGCTTATTTAATTGAAAATATTTTAGATAATTATATTAGTAAGTAATAATATATTAAAACAAGTTATTATACAAATTAATATGTTGTGTTAGGATGAAAGAAGTAACATTTCTGCTACCTGTATTTAACAAAGAGAAAAAAATAGGATTAATTCTGGAAAAACTCAGAAATAATTACCCCGATTCAAAAATAATAGTAATAGACAATAATTCAAAGGATAAAACTGCTAAAATTGCATGTAATTCAGGTGCTCAAGTACTTCACGAAAAAGAACACGGAAAATATCTCGCCATAAAGAAAGGTTTTAGAAATGTAAAGACAAAATTTGCAGTACTGCTTGATGCAGATGATATTCATCCTGAAGAAATAAAAAAACTGGTTAAAAACATACTGACTAAAAAAACAGACATATTGTTAGGCTCAAAGATAAATAATAAACGAAAAATGATCTCTATCACTAAATTCAATTTAATCAATTATTATTTGTTTCTTTTAATCTCAAGTTTGCTGTACTACAAAACGTCAGACGTTTTTACTGGTTACTGGGTATTTAAAAGGAATTTTATTGATTATATCCTTCAAAAAGATATTCATTCTACTGGTTTTGAAGGAGAAACAGAAATGTTTTCCATAATTTCTAAAGGTAAGTTTAAAATTGTCGAAATGCCAGTTAAACCGTATAATACGGCAAATTCTATTACATTCAATCCCCTGAATGATAATTGGAAAATTTACAGAACCATTACTGGATTAATAAGATCTAATTAAAAATTTCATTTAATGTATCAACCCATAATTTTTTTTATAAAAATGAAAAATTGTGAAATTTCAATATTTCACCCCTGTGATATAGGGGAGATGGCCGATATTTAGCAATATTTAAGTATTTTATTATATTACCGGTTAAATCCTATTATTACTAAAATAAATCAATATAATAACGCTGAATTGTTTTCTACTTCGTCATATGTAGATATAACGAAATAATTATTTCCATCCATCTGATGAAGATATGAATAAATTATTAAACCTTTATAAAAGACTCTAATCTTTTAATGGCATTATATTTATCTTTTTTATTTAATTTAGCATCATGAAGAGCATCCTTCAGAGTCTGGATAGAATTGTCATATACTTCCCTATCTACAGGATATGGAAATCCATCTTTACCACCATGACTGAAACTGTATTTCACCGGGTCACTCCAGCTTGATTCTGCTCCATAAACCAGATCTGAAATTAATGCAAGTGCCCTGATTTTTTTAGGTCCAATTCCCTCTAAAGAAATTAATTCCTCATAATTCTGAGGCTGTAATTCATATGCATTTTTTAAAACTTTAAATTCCTGTTCACTCATGTCAATATCCAGCACTGGATGATGGCTGGGCATGTTGACCTCTTTAAAATTATCTGATGAATGACCAGCGAAGAAGTCTGTGAGTAAAGTCTGTGAATTCTTCCTGAAATATCGCCTTAAATGATCGGGATTATCACATATAACCTCAACACTTGTTTCCCTTGCTTCACTGCTTAATTTTGAGGTCATGTCCAGTGTTTCGGATCTGGATTCATCACAGCAAATTCCATTATGTGGTTCCTCTATAACCTTTTTAATTGATTCAGAAAGCCAGTGATAACGCCTCGCATACCTGTTTTCTGTGTTCAGCCCCTGCTGGACAACTGCCCAGTTTCCAGATTCATTAAAAATGAATGAATGATGATAGAGGTCATAACCGTCCTGTATACATGAATTATCTATCTTAGCAGATATTTTACTGGAATGAACTAGCTTATCAACTGTTTTTGAAGATAATGAAAACAATTCTGAGCCGTATTCAATATCTAATGGTGCTTTCCTTGAATTTTTACCTTTACCCCCTGCTATCATTAGTCCATGCTTTTCAGGATCCACAGCCATCTTTAAAGCGCCGCATGTGGTTGTGGTGGTGCCTGATGAATGCCAGTCAAAACCAATTACACATGATAAAGCCTGGAACCAGTAAGGATCTGATATACGTCTTAAAAATTCATCTGTGTCGTATTCATATAAAATCACGTCAAGAATACCTTCTGTAAGCTTCACCATTCTATTAAATAGCCATCTTGGTGCATGTCCTCCATGTAAAGGAAGATTTGCCACTCCGCTTCTTGCCTGCATTTTTCTCAGTCTCTAATTTCTATATTTAAATTATAAAATAAAGGATTATCCCGAGAGCATCTGAAAAGTAATCAAAATATATTAAAAATAAAAGTTAATACTTAAAAAAAATATGGAATTTAACGCTTGGATACTTCAATCATTCGTTCTACAGCACTTCTTGCTTTATCAGCGATTTCTTCATCCACTTTTACTACAAATTCTTCATTTAAAAGAGAATTTTTAACTTTTTCAAGGGTGTGAAGCTTCATGGTTTCACATATGGCTTCTGATAATGCTGGAAGTATGGTTTTATCTGGATTTTCCCGTCTAAGTCGGGTTACCATATCCACCTCAGTTCCAATTATGAATGTTTTTTTAGATGACTCTTTGACATGATTAACCATGCCACCAGTGCTTAAAACATAATCTGCCATTTCCTGGATTTCAGGATTGCACTCAGGATGTACAAGTATCTCTGCATCAGGATATTTCTCCCTTAAAAAGAAGATATCTCCTGTAAACATTTTATGGACATAACAGTGCCCTCCTTCAGGAATAGGAATTATTTCCTTATCTGTAAAGCCAGATACATATGATGCAAGGTTCATATCCGGTCCAAAGAGTATTCTGTCCTCATCAAGACTCTCCACAATTTTTACTGCATTTGATGAAGTGCATAGAATATCTGCCTCTGCTTTTGCCTCTGCAAGAGTATTAACATATAAAACAACTGCTGCATCTCTAAATCTTTGTTTAGCTTTTCTAACTTCGCTTGCAGGGAGCATATGAGCCATTGGACATTCCGCCTGAGTATCTGGAATCAATATTTTTTTATCAGGATTTAATATTGCTGCAGTTTCTGCCATGAAATCAACACCGCAGAAAACTACCATATCCTTATCTTCTATTTCTGATGCCTTTATACAAAGTTCAAGAGAATCGCCCATAAAATCTGCAATTTCCTGTATATCCTCTGTTTGGTAGTTATGGGCCAGTATAATTGCATTTTTCTCTTCTTTTAGCTGTATAATTTCCTTTTGCAGATGGTTTAACATAAAATCGCCTTCAATAAGTAATAATTAAAATCAATAATTCGGTGCTTAACAAAACTTAATCTAAATATATCTATTTGCATTTATATAATAAATACTAAATTCTTTTCATATTTTTGTTCAAAATTATTCTTCTCTGCTAATGGTTAATTTTAGACTTAAACATAAAGCCCATTCACTATAAATTTTAAATAAATACTTGAGATACTATCATAAAATAAAAAAAGAATAAATAAAAGCATTATGACTTTTTAAATCAACAAATTCATTTAAACTTCATCTACCTCTGCGCCAACCAGAGCATATTTACATGGACATTCTCTTTCTGCAGGAGTTCTGGCTATAGCATTGTAGATCAGATTAACTAAATCCTCTTTTTTATCCTCGACAATCTCAAATACTTCTTTTATCGTTAGTTTTGTGGGAGATATCGATGCAGCATAATTTGATACCATGCAAACACTGGCATAACATATTTGAAGTTCTCTTGCAAGTATAGCTTCAGGTATTCCAGTCATTCCAACCACACTACCTCCAAGCTGCTTGAACATTTTTATTTCAGCTGCTGTTTCAAATCTTGGGCCTTCAGTACAAACATAAACCCCCTTATCCACCACATCACCTGCTGAAATCAAATAATTTCTTAAATCATGACAGTAAGGTTCAGTAATATCAATATGAACTGTCTTTTTATCATAAAATGTGCTCTGCCTTAATTTTGTAAAATCGAGAAAATCATTGGGAACTAATAAATCACCAGGTTTAATGGATATTTCAAGAGAACCCACAGCATTAGTAGCTATTATCCTTTGAACGCCCAGCTGCCCCATTGCATATAAATTAGCCCTGTAATTTATCATATGAGGAGGATATTCATGTCCTTTAGCATGTCTTGGCATGAATGCAACATCTTTATCATTTAATTTGAATATATTAATTTCTGGAGACTTTCCATAGGGTGTTTCAATTACCCTGGTTTCGATTCTGTCCCCCATTTCAACTATTTCGTATATACCTGTTCCACCGATTATGCCTATCATGTTTTAACTTATTCTCCATATGATATTTTAATTATTCTAAAATTAATTATATTTTCTGAATATTAATCCAATTACACATTAATAGGACTTAATATGGTTATAATACTTTTCAAAATTGATTCCATATTTATTCCAGAATTTTAAAAGTTTTTCTTATTGAACCTGACTTTTATGTATTAAATGACAATAAATGTCCATTGTAATTAATTCTAAAATCAAGATCAATATTATATCACATTTATATTGATTTTCTCATCTTTGCAAAACTATGGTTTAATGGTCTTCAACTTTTTCAGAATCATTCCCATTCAGGACATCATCTGAATATATTATCTGGAAATTTCTTGCAATAAATGATTTATCATCAGCTCTTTCAATATCAAATTCTTTAATTTCCTCAAATTTTAACATATTAAACCTCTATTTCTAAAAAAATAAAAAATAAATGAATTAACCTTTAGAAACACCTAAAGGAATCATTTTACCAACAAGGCGAGAAATACCTGCATTTGCAGATGTTTTTACAACTTCATCAACATCTTTATATGCTCCAGGAGCTTCCTCAGCTACTACTGGCATTGAAGACGCCCTTATAACAATACCCTTGTTTTCTAAGTATTTTTTGACTTCTTCGCCCCGATATTCCCTTTTAGCTCCGGCTCTACTCATTTTACGACCTGCACCATGTGCAGAAGAACCAAATGTTTCTTCCATAGCTGTATCTGTTCCTGCAAGTATGTAGGATGCTGTACCCATGGTTCCAGGGATTAATACTGGTTGTCCAACATCTCTATATGTTTTAGGGATTTCTTCTCTTCCAGGGCCGAAAGCACGGGTTGCTCCTTTCCTGTGAACATAAACATCCAGGTTTCTTCCTTTTATATAATGAGTTTCCTTTTTTGCAATGTTATGGGCTACATCATATACTATTTCCATTCCCATTTCTTCAGCATCCTGTTTTAAAACCTGTTCGAAGGATTCACGGATCCAGTGGACAATCATCTGCCTGTTAGTCCATGCATAGTTAGCTGCAGCGGCCATTGCCTTGAAATAATCCTGAGCTTCTTCAGAATCCACAGGGGCACATGCTAATTGACGATCAGGAAGATTAATCTCGTATCTTTTAGCTGCCCTGTCCATAACTCTTAAATAGTCTGAACATATCTGATGTCCGCATCCCCTTGAGCCTGTGTGGATAAGAACCACAATCTGATCTTCTTCTATCCCAAACACCTTTGCAGTATCTTCATCAAAAATTTTATCCATCTTCTGGATTTCAAGGAAATGATTTCCTGATCCAAGGGATCCTAACTGAGGAATTCCCCTCTTTTTTGCTTTATCACTTACTTTGCTTGAATCTGCAGCGTCCATTTTTCCATTTTCTTCCAGATGTTCCAGATCACGTTTCCATCCGTAGCCGTTTTCAACTGCCCATTCTGCACCATTATCAAGTACTTCATCAATCTGGCCTTCTTGAAGCCTTATTTTTCCTTTACTTCCTACTCCGGAGGGTATATTCTTGAAAAGAGCATCGACAATCTCTTTAATTTTAGGTTTAATATCTTTTTCAGTTAAATTTGTTTTTATAAGTCTTGCACCACAGTTAATATCAAATCCAACACCACCGGGGCTTATAACTCCATTCCTGGCGCTGAAAGCAGCTACACCCCCTATTGGAAAACCGTAACCAAAATGAATATCAGGGAGTCCTATTGAAAACTTCTGGATACCGGGTAAACATGCCACGTTTGCAATTTGTTCTATTGCACCCTCATCAACCTCTCTGATTGTATTATCATTTAAAAAAATTCTTCCTGGAACTTTCATCTCTTTTTTATAGGATGAAGGAAGTTCCCATACGCAATCTCTCACTTTATTCAAATTTTCTTCTATTTCCATAGTTCAACTCTCCAAAAACAGAACATTAAGCATAAATAATATTAATTACCTTTCACGTAATTTCTAATTAATATTTTAGGTCAAACTTTTTAAAAAGGTTTTAGATTATCCTCTTTTTTTAAAATTAAAACAAAAAAAATCATATTAAAAATGGCTTTAAGTCCATTAAAATTACTCCAAATAGCAGTAGAAAAATGATTAAAATTAATTTTACGGTTAAAGGGTAAAATAAAAAGTAGAACCCGTTTCAAACTCAGATTCAACCCATATTCTACCATTATGTCTTTCTATTATCATTTTAGATATTGCAAGTCCTATCTCTGTACCTTCATATTCATTTTTTGTATGCAATCGCTGGAATATTTTGAAAATTCGATTTTTATACTGGGGTTCTATTCCAATTCCATTATCTCAGATACTAAATAAGTATCCATTCTTTTTTTGACCCTTATTTGCAGAAATATGTATTTTTAAGGGTTCATTTTCTTTTTTGAACTTAATAGCATTTCCTATTTATTCGTGGGAGAGATAGTAAAAAAGTAAATATATTAATACAATATTCCATATGCTTTTAGTTAATATCTAATTCAAAAAAGTTAGAAAAATCTAATTTAAAGAATTATACTGATTTATAAATTAAAAATATTCTGAAGGGGATAAAATAAAATATTGATTACCAGCCTTCAGGATCGATTATTCTTCGAAAAACATTTCCACAGGTCCCGCATATCCACTGATCTTCTACATAGAAACCAGTCAGGTATCTTCCTAAAAGGTGCAGTTTTTCATCATGTTCACATTTTGGACATTCTAACATTCAAGCCCCCCTATATTATTTTTGATGAATCAGTATAGTAATACTATTAATTATTAATATGTTATTATAGTATTAAAAATGTTATGATTTATCTTAATTTTTAATATTAATTTTAAAATCAAAAAAGACCGTAAAAAAATTAATTTTCCCATTTAAGTTATAAATAAAAGTTTTAATAAAAAAGAAAATAATAAAATATGAATTAAATCCAAAAAAGATCCATATAAGCATAAAAACCTGAAAAAAAATCAAAAAATCATATATCCAGTATTACCTTTACCATAAATCCATTTTCCATTATAACATCCATGAGATGGAAAGTAACAGCCTTTACTTCAGCCCTGCTTTCATGAATTGAGGGATCAAACTCTTCACCCCATGCCATCCCTTCTAAAATGTACTCACTATCTTTTTTTTCTATTTTAACTTTGAATTTAGAAAATACCAAAAATTCAGAGTCCAGAATGAACAGAAATTCAGAAAGCCAATCATAAAGAAGTGCATATTCATCTTCAGATTCTATTTTAATCTTTTTTTGAATTTTCGGCTTTACTTTAGATGTATCTGTCATTACCTCAAACATGGCGAGGGCCGCATTTTCGAATGCCTGTTCTAAAGTATTTCCATATGCTTTATAACCTACATCTGCAGTAACATCAAAAAATTCGAATTTTTTATTTTTTATACTTGTTTTCACTCTATAACTCCATCTAGAAATGTTAATAAATAAAATAGCGCAATTTTAGATAGGAAAAAAGATTCTTTATGCAACTTCTCTTGGGAACTCTTCATGGACTTTTTTGGCTTCCAGTCCTCTACCAAGTCTCCTTGCAACCTCTTCATAGTATTCATTAGTCTGCGGTGTTGTTGAAGGATTAACTTTGGTCAATGCTTCTTCAAAATGTCTTTTTGATACTTTTTCTATTTTAATATTCTCATGCAGTGCTATCATGCCTGCTTTTCTGCATAGTGCCTCTATATCTGCCCCTGAATATCCTTCTGTCCTTTTTGAAAGTTCTTTAATGTTTACATCTTCATCAAGAGCCATATCTCTAACATGAACCTTCAAAATTTCAAGACGTGTTTTTTCATCTGGAGGGGGTACCAGAACAATTTCATCAAACCTTCCCGGTCGAAGTAATGCGGCATCAATTAGATCAGGTCTATTAGTTGCTCCAATAACGACAACACCCCTCAATTCTTCAAGTCCGTCCATTTCTGAAAGCAGAGTATTTACCATCCGCTCAACAACCCGTGGTTCTCCCATTCCAGACCCTCGCATAGGGGCTATAGCATCTATTTCATCAAAGAACACAATACAAGGAGATGCCTGTTTTGCTTTCTTAAATATCTCAGCTATTTTTCTTTCAGATTCTCCAAACCATTTACTTAAAATTTCTGAACCTTTAACACTTATAAAGTTTGCTTTAGATTCTGTTGCAACTGCCTTAGAAAGCATGGTCTTACCAGTTCCAGGAGGTCCAAATAAAAGAATTCCCTTGGATGGATGGATACCAATTCGCCTGAAATCATCGCCATGATTTAATGGCCATTCTACAACTTCTTTTAATGTTTCTTTTAACTCTTCAAGTCCTCCTATATCATCCCAATGGATATCTGGAACTTCTATAAATACTTCACGAAGTGCAGAAGGACTTATGGATTTTAATGCCTCCATAAAATCATTATTGGTTACAAAAAGCCTTTCTAAAACTTCTCTTGGAATTGTTTGCTCTTCAAGATCAATATCCGGTAATATTCTCCTTAATGCATTCATCGCTGATTCACGACTTAGAGCAGCTAGATCAGCTCCAACAAAGCCGTGAGTGATGTCTGCAATTTCATTCATATCCACGTCATCTTCAAGAGGCATTCCCCTTGTATGTATCTGTAAAATTTCATATCTTCCATCACGGTCAGGTACTCTGAGTTCTATTTCTCTATCAAATCTTCCAGGTCTCCTTAATGCAGGGTCAAGTGCATCCGGCCTGTTGGTTGCCCCGATAACTATAACTTTTCCTCTTTCTTTTAATCCATCCATTAATGCCAGTATCTGGGCTACTACTCTTCTTTCGACTTCTCCAGTTACTTCTTCTCTTTTAGGTGCAATTGCATCTATTTCATCAATAAATATTACTGTTGGTGCATTTTCTTCAGCTTCTTTAAATAATTCCCTGATTTTCTTTTCTGCTTCTCCTACATATTTACTCATCACTTCAGGACCATTTATAGCTACAAAATTTGAACCACTCTCATTTGCAACTGCCTTTGCAAGAAGAGTTTTTCCAGTACCTGGGGCTCCATGTAAAAGAACTCCACGCGGGGGATCAATTCCAAGTCTGTCAAATATCTCAGGGTGACGGAGTGGAAGCTCAATCATCTCTCTTACTTTTGAAATTTCCTGTTTTAAACCGCCAACATCATCATACGTAACATCTGGAACTTTTTTCTCAATTATTTCCACTGCTTCAGGCCTGATCTCAATTTCAGTAACTTCATTTATTCTTACAATTCCTGCCGGATTGGTTGATACAATTGAAAATTTAATCTCACCAAGTGAAAATGGCGTTCCTGCATCAAAAAACTCTCTGAGAATCTTTTCGCTACTGGGAAATTCCTTAAAGGTTTCTCTTGTCCTTCTTGGAGATATTAACGACATTACATCTCCCCTTGTAACCGCTCTTCCCATTATATTTCGTTTTATTAAATCTCCAGAAGCCATTATCCTTATTCCTTTTGTTGCAGGAGCCATAACGACTTTTCTTGCAACCCTTATCTCTGTATGTCTTAAAGAAACCATTTCACCTATTGATGTGCCTGCATTTGACCGTGTAAGTCCATCCATTCTTACAATTTCGAGTCCAACATCTGCAGGATATGCTTGCCCCACAACAGCACCTGTAGTTCTTTTACCAATTATTTCAATAATATCTCCAGGTTTAACATCAATTTGTTCAAGTAACTCTTTATCAATTCTTATAATACCTTTTCCTACATCCTGTTGGAGTGCCTCAGCAACTCTAAGTTCAATTTCACGACTTTCAGGCATTAATTTCCCCCCATAAAATGAAATGACTAAAAGAGTAATATATCCTGCAAAATCTCCCATCTACAAACCTTGATTTTTTGTCCTGGGAAACCTGGCTTACAAATCAAAAATTTGTAGCCAGGAATTGAAACATGCGAAACAGAGTTTCAATGCATGCAAAAACCTGCTGTTTTTGCGGTTACAAACCTCGTTTGTAAACATTGAAAATTGAAAATTTTCGAACGAATTCTACGACTTACAAAAACTGTTTATTTTGCAATTATCGAAATCATTTCCATGGTTTCCCATGGATTTGCAGACCGGAAAGTGATAATTTTTCACGTTTAATTATTTATTTTAATAAGTTGATATAATTTTTGGAATTAACTGGATAATCTGATTACTTTTCATACGCTCTCTATCTCTTTCTTTAAGTACCCGAATTATCAGGATAATAATAGAGAGTGATAAATATGTTAAAAACCCGTAGAAATGTTTCAATTCCCGATCTTAGAAGAAAACAAAGCATTATAAACTTGGAACAAATTAATCTTCAATCATGTGTCATGATAGGAGTAATCATAAGTTTACTGGTCATAAGTATTTTATGTGTTGCTGCTTATCCCAATTCAAACATGCCTGTAAATATCTAAAGGGGATTCATACATTTTTGAATTTCTTCTGGATCAAATCTCAATATTACGACTCTTGAATTCCCTTTAACACCTTTTCCTGTAAAATTAGTATCAACAAGTCTTAAAAATTCAAGTTTATTTAAAATACGGTTAAAAGAAGCATAACTTGAACTGATTCTTTTATTGAATGCATTGTAAAGACTTCCAGCAGTAAGATCATCCTCTGCCAACCTTATAATATCCAGTAATACCTTTTCATCGTCAGATAATGATTTTAACGTGTATGTTAAATTTATAGAACCAGTGCTTTTAAGTGCTTCTTTAATATGCTTTTCTTCTATTGTTTTTGAAGCATCAGCTTCGGCTAAATTACCACTGATTCTTAAAAGATCAATCCCAACCCTTAAATCACCGCTTGAAGATGCATGTTCAGTTATTTCATCTAATAATTCATCAGAAATAACATCACCATAAAAACCAATCTTAACCCTTTCTCTTAGAATATCCCCCATTTCTTCTTTTGTGTATGGATTAAAAATAATTTCTTGAGGGATAAATATGGAATTTACATTTTTATCAAGCATAAATCTGAATTCAATATCGGATAAAATTGCAAAGACTCCTGTTTTAACACCTTTAAATGCCTCATGAGCACGTAAAATATCATAAAAAATCTTATTAGCATTTTTACTGTAAAATAAATTATTAATATCATCTAAAGCCACAACAAGAGCTTGTTCATGGCTTGAAAGGTGCTGCATTATATTCTGGTAAATGCGTGAGAATGGAACGCCTGTTTCAGGGGGTGTATGCCCAAATATTTTCTGATAAATCTGTGAAAATATTCCAAAACGAGTAGTATGAAGCTGACAGTTAATATATACGCATATAACCTTGCTGGATGTTTTTTCAACCATTTCAAAGATTTTTTTAATTGCAGTGGTTTTCCCTGTTGCACAGGATCCCAGCACCACTGCATTAACCGGCCTTCCATTTCGAAGTGCTGGACGAATGCAAATTGCAAGTGCTTCCATCTGAGATTTTCTATGAGGAAAATGTTCTGGAATATAATCTGGATTAAATGCATCTATATTTTTAAATAGAGTTTCATCATAAAGAAGGATGTCATCAATATCCATAATGTATGTTTTTAGTGTTTTGAATTATAAATATATGTGGTAATTCCAAAAAATAGTATTTAAATATGCTTATTTCTTCATAATAAGCATAATAATTCAGTAAATATTTAACGAAATTATCATCTACTCTTTAGCGTGTTCTATTCCCATATAAATGAAATTTAGTACATGAGCATCTGAAAGATAATATCGCGCCATTTTACCTTCTTTTTTAAAACTAACCATGTTTTTATCTCTTAAAACCCTTAATTGATGCGAAATAGCAGATTGACTCATATCAAGTAATGAAGCCAGATCACAGACACATAGATCCTTTATTGATAATGCATATAATATTTTAAGCCTTGTAGGGTCGCTTATGGTTTTAAAACCATCCGTTGTCTTTAAAATTACATCATCTTCAAGCATTTTAGACTTAATTTCTTTTACTGCTTCTTCATCAGGTTCTTCTATTTCACAGGCATCATCTTTCATGTGAATATTTGTTCATTTGATAAATTATAAATTTTACTGTATTGATTCCTGATCAATCATGAACCTCCCAAAATATTTAATAATAATATAATAATTATTATTACAGTAAATGAGATAATTATAAAACATTTAATTATCC
>JASEIM010000033.1:12631-12845 GCA_030017655.1 Methanobacterium sp.
AACTTGTAATGGTACTTGCAACTAAAAAAAGCGATGAAGAATTTGAAAGAGAAACAAAAGATTTGGAAAAGAGGATAAAAGCATTGAATGATAATATAGATTTGATGTTAAATAAATAAAGGAAAATTAACCTATTAATCCAATAATATCATCAACCATAATGTCTTCAATACCATGTAATCTCTCTCCATGAGATATATTCACTATTTTCACA
>JASEIM010000034.1:0-4996 GCA_030017655.1 Methanobacterium sp.
CCAATGAAAAGCAGCATTATGAAAATATGAAACTGGAAGAAGATAAAAGAGTTACTGTAGCTCAACCAATATCAGTTGATAGAACTATGCTTAGAAAAAGCCTTATTCAGGGTTTAATGGAATTTTTAGAAGATAATAAGCATGAAGAGCTGCCGCAAAAGATCTTTGAAGTGGGTGATGTTGTATATCTTGATGAAACCTGCGAAACATGTACCCGTGACATTAAAAAATTAGCTGGAGCTGTAACCCACTCAAGCGCTAATTTTACAGAAATAAAGTCAATTATGGATGCTTTATTCGTTAATCTTGGCCTTACAATGGATATTGGACCATATAACCATCCTTCATTTATTAAAGGAAGATGTGCAAAGGTTAAAGGATTAAATAGCTGGAAATCTGACAATTTATTTATAACAGGATTCTTTGGAGAGGTCAATCCTGAAGTAATCACTAATTTTAACTTGGAATATCCAGTTATTGCATTTGAAATTGAATTTAATTAAAAAATACTTTTTTTTATTTTATTTTCCAATTATTGTAACTGCAAAGGTGCGGGTTCTTGGACCATCCAGTTCAACAAAAAATAGTCTCTGCCAAGTTCCTAAATCTAGAGAACCTTCTTTTATTGGAATCGTTTCACTGCTGCCAATGAAAAATGCCCTTATATGTGAATCTGCATTGTTATCTATTAAGTCATGACCGTAATTGTTATTTTCTGGAATTAATGTCTCAAGAGTATTTTCAAAATCTTTGATCAATCTTGATTCATTTTCGTTTATTACAACTCCTGCAGTCGAATGCCTTGCAAATACATTAACTATGCCTTCATTAATCTGATACTTCTTCAACAAATCATTAAGATCATTTGTCATGTCTATTATTTCCATTCTTTTAGTGGATCTTTTAGTAAATCCATCTTTAATTATGTCCATCTTAACACCATTTTATTTATAAAATTAATATATTGATTTTAAAATATAGTAATATTTATTATCAAATTAAATAATATTATTACTAAAGGGGTGATTGATATGCCCAGAAAAGGTTCTGATAAGTATCCTAAAATAGAAATGGTACCATTACCTGAAAATTTACATGTTCCAGAAGATATACCTGCATCTAAAATACGTATTCCTGAAACATACCAGAAAGGAAGTATTCAATATGAAAATAATGATGAACAAGCAGTAGATGAAAATGAAGCTACACATATAAGACTTACAGCTAAAGATAAAAGATCTGAAATTGTTATTGGGCCAGTGACACCAAGAGGAATGATTAAGTTATTGGTATATCTGGATGAAAATAAGCATCCAGTACCAAAGAATAAGGCATCGCTTAGCCGGGAAATTATCCTAAATGAAGATTACAAGGCCATAAAATACTGAAATATTATGGGAATCGATGGTTAATTAATCTAACAGTTTATGAGTAAAATGTATGAGAAACATATCGTTGAAAAAGCCCTCTTAGCTCCTTCTGCCTACAAACTACAAATAGAGACAATTAATCATTTTGCAAGAGGAGACATTACAAATAATAGGTTAATTATGGATCACCTTCCTGAAACTCCTCTGACCAATCAGGTTCTCCTTGCAGCAAAAAAGGGCACCCCTATAGTGATATTTGGAAAAAAAGATTATCCAGGGATCATGATTTTATCCGGTGTTCATGGTAATGAGTTACCTGCCCAAATAGCAGCAGTGAACCTTATAAATAAGCTTGCTGCAGTAAAAACAAACATAACAATCTATGTAGTACCATTTGCGATACCCCGTTCAACAGAATATTGTCTTAGATCGTGGAAAGGCCAAGATCCTAATAGAACAGCAGAAATTTTTGGAACACCGACAAATAACATCTTAAGTTATGCTAAAAGAAATAATATAAAATATTTGGGAGATTTTCACTCCACAAGACCTGGAGGATATCCTGGTAGATTGAGTGTCCTCTGTTCTGAGATGCCCTGTCTTTTAAGCTTCCAGATGGCAGATTTCATTGAAAAAGAAACTAAATCCACACTTTTATCATTTACTAAGGCCGGATCAATATATCCTGGAGCTCTGGAGGATGTTTTCAATTTAGCCGGAATTCCAGCAGTAACTGGTGAGGCAATGTCTCCCCATGGAACTGTTATTCCTGGTAGTGTTGAAGCCTCACTAGAACAGATGGAAGCATTTTTAAAATTCCACAAAGCTTATAATGTTTCGCCACAAATTACATGATCAGACTATTAACTGATAAAAAGAACTTCTAATAAACTTGTATATAATTTCAAAAGGTTCATATGCGGCATTCATATATACATACCTGGAGAATTGCATATTTTCCTTGCTTGTGTGTTTCTCTGTGGTTATTGCAAAAAGATATTCTATATCTCCATTATTAAGCTTTTTTCCATTAACATTTACTGAATCAGGGACTGTTTTATTTATTTTCATATATTCATATGTTTTTTTACCGAATTCCCTGTATTCGTCTCTTGTTATAACTCCAAAATACTTACTTTCCTCAATTTCACTTTCATCATATTTATTTGATGTATTTCTTACAGGTAAACCCCCAACATACTGAGAAGTAAGATATAGCCACATTGAAGTACCCATTTTAGGTTCACTATCATTCAATATTTCTTGAGACCCATATGCAATAAATTTAGGGTTTATATCATGTTTTGCCACTGACTCAGAATTATAATTAGGATTAACCTGAGCTTTATTATATGAATAAGCTGCATCAATCAATCCAGCAGCTATTTTATTAATTTCTTCCTCCTGGGAGTTGGTTCCTATATTTGGCTGGATCATTTTAATCCCAGCATCATTTAGAAAAGAGGAAGGATGATACAATCCTGCAAAATATGCATTTGAATAATTATCATCCCATGCTCTTGATAAAAAACTTGTATTTTCTAAATTTAGCCTTCCATAATTAATATACACAATTCCGTCCAGTTTCTGGGCATCTTTTTTAAGATAACCTTTTTTAACTCCAACCACCATATCGGCCATAGATCCCGGATCTGCTGCAGCAATATATGCTGCAATTCCTCGCGGAGCATTTTGCACTGTTCGTGGGGCTTCACCTGGTTTTGGAGATTCATTATCTATTTGCACCTCTGCTGAACCAGATATAACCTCCTTAACCTTTTGAAGCAGTTTTTTATCTGCATCCTCTGAAACCATATTATCACATGCAATATAAATTACAGGAAGATCTTTATTTGCATATCTATTCATAACAATGCTGGTTGTGACATCATTTGACGACCAGAGGGTGGTTTTTTCATCTACTGTAACTTTATCACCAATATCAAAGTTTGCATCTTTCCATAGGGTCATTGCAACGGGCATTAAACTTTCAGGGGCTTTTATTTTCTGATTATTACCTCCCACATCTTCTATAGTATCTTTATCACTTCCTTTCCAGTATCTTTGAGCATTAGGATATCTATTTAGAACGGAATCAGGAATTGATGATGGAGATGCGCAAATTATTATCTTTTTGGGCTTAAGTCTCTGTATTTCTTTATTAATCTCATCAGGAATTCTATTATCAATTACTAAAAGCGGAGCATTATTTTTTATCGCGACTAAAGCCGCGGATGTATCTTTTCCAGTTCCTAAGACCACTATATCGCTGTTTGTCCAGAATTTCGAAAGATTTGATGAATCTGCCGAAATACTCTGCCCGTTTAATGATATATCCCCTACAACAATGGCTTCCTTGCCGTTTAAATAATTCATAACTGCCTGACTTGGACTTTTGTCACTGAAAATAAGTTCACCATTAGTGTATGAAGCCGCTGGAGCAGTTATTATCCCATTTGACAGTTCACTAACAAATATCTTGGCTGATACTGGGTTAAGGAGAATAAGAAGAGTTATGAATAATAATGGGGTTTTTTTCAATGATAATACCTCAACATCTTGATACTGTTTCCACCGAATACAAGTTTTCGGGGCTGTTAAAACGTAAAACTTTTTTGCGATTACATAAGTTGGAAATCAGAAAATTTTCCTAAAATAGATTAAAATTGTGACTCAATTTCACTTTCTTCCATAATTCTTTCACAGTAATAGCACCTTAAAAATACAGGTTCCTTTTCTATTACATAGAATTTAGTAATCATTGGTTCATTGGTATTGGTTATGCAATTGGGGTTAGGACATTTAAGAATAGCACTTACTTCATCTGAAAGATGCACCTTACCCTTTTCTACAATTTCATAATCTCGAATTATATTTATTGTAGCATTTGGAGCTATTAAAGCAATTTTATCCACTTCATTAGGGGCTAATTCGCGCCCTTCAATTTTTACAATGTCTTTACTTTCCATTTCAGGAGACTGGACATTCATTGCAATGGTTACAGTGTTTTTTTCATTTGGTAATCCGAGGATTTTTAGAACACTTAAAGCTTTATTTGCAGTTATGTGATCTATCACTGTTCCATTCCTTATCGGTTTTACTTTAAGTTCTTTTGGTGGCTTCATACTATACCCATATGATTTTTACTGTTCATTTGTGATTTAGTGAAAATAGTATTTCAATTTTTTTATTTATCACCTTAATTAATGTGTTAAGGAAGGAATTACATATTTACCAAAATTTTCAATAAAATTACTTTGATTGGTATTTACATTATGAATATAAACATGTTCAAATCCCTGTTTAATGTCCTTTTCCAGCCATAATATGGTCCTCTATTTCAGAAGAGATTCTCACCTTTTTATGTATATCTTGACGTTTGATGAATTCTGATGCATCATCAAACTTTTCCGGTGTTTTTAATTCGGTTTGAACTGTATTTTTAAACATATTGATTTTCCACTGCGCCCATGCCCCTTCTAATGCCTTTTCAGGAGTATTATCGTAGGAAATCTGTACTTTAAGGTACATTGGTTTTCCTTTTCCCCCTCCACGGTAGAATGCGCCAACCACTTCTTTCAGCTCTTTTTCAGGTTTTGAAGTTGTAATAAGACCATCAGCCCAAA
>JASEIM010000034.1:5093-12656 GCA_030017655.1 Methanobacterium sp.
ACAGAGTTATTCAATTGATGATTTCCATAGTTTTTGAAGATCCTTAGGTAGGTTATGTCTCACCTGTCTAATTTCCCCGGCGCCACCAAGCTTTTTCTCCAGTGTATGAAATACTGCCCTTGTGGCTTCTTCAGCTTTTATTGGCTTATTTGGTGACTTTTCCTGAACTTTCTGAAAGAATTCCTCCCGATTTTTTAATTTTTCAGGTTTGCCACTTGCTCTGTATCCCTCATAATACATACCTTTCATAACCATTGGAAGCTCATCAGCCAGCTCTACTGCTTCTTCAACGGGTAATCTATCTCTTAAAGTCTGAATAACTGCTCTTACTGCAATATATACCATATTTTCATCTTCCCATCCTAGTTCATCCTGTACTTCATGCAGCCATTCTTTTGTTTTTTGTGTAGATTTATCTATTGAACTAAATCCTGCTCTAGGCATTTTATATCACTCCTTCTTTTCTTTTTTGTAATACTAAATCAAACTATTTTATATTAAATTATTTTATATTAGTATTACTATGGCGTAATTATAAATATTGTCAAAAATCAATCTTTAAAAAGTTTTTATAAATGGTGTTTCAATGGATTTTAATGAGGAAAACAACTTATCTGAAATTTTTATTCTTATTTGCCCAAATTGTGGCGTTGGAAATCCTGAAAATAGTGATTACTGTATTTTTTGTGATAAAGACCTTAAAAAAACCATTTTATTTCTTGAAGATGCTTCCTTTGATCTGGAAATAACTGAAGAGTTTCTGGTTGAGTACAGAAAAAAATTCTGGGGAAAAGAGAGAACTGAAAAAGTGAATAAATATAAACTAAGTGAAATTGAAAATATTCATATTGGATCTCCTGTTTCCAGATTTATTTTCGAGTATAAAGGTAAAAGAATAGTATTTCCTCTTAAAGAAGAAAATTTAGAAAAAATTAAAAAATATTTTCATATTTGACATTGAAATCTAATTTAATTCTTAATTTTTAGATTTTCTATTTAGAAGAAGTTTAATATCAAAAATCATGGCCCACGCTTCCTCTTTCTGGTAAGATAGTTCTACAGGGGCTATTTCAATGAATTTCTCCAGAGATTTTATAGCTTCTTCATAATCTCCTGTAAAACGAAGTGCGGAACCTTTACCAGCTAACGCCTTCGCATTATCTGGATCTAATTCAAGTGCCCTATTAAAGCATTGGAGAGCTTCTGAATATTCTGAAAGGCTAAATAAAGCAGTACCCTTATTATTCCATGTATTGCTATCAAGAGGATTGAGTTCTATTGCTCTATCAAAACAGTTTATAGCTTCTTCAAACCGTTTAAGAGCTCCCATAGAAACACCCATATTAGACCATGCCTGGGCATTATCTGGTTTGAATTCTAATGCTATCTCAAAACTTTCTATTGCATCATCATGTCTTCCAGCGCCCGCCAGGGCAACTCCTCGATTATCCCAGATCTGAGTGTTTTCTGGATCCAATTCTAAAGCATTTTCATAGCATATTACTGCAGGCCCATATTGTTTAAGCTTTAAATAATTATTTCCTTCGCTTATCCATTGTTTAACATCATCTAATTTTTTTATTTCTTTATTATTTCCATCCTTCATTGATATCATTTTTAGTTTTCTTTTAACTTAATCTTTTCAAAGGAGATTAAAATTAGATTCATATCCTGCTTTTTTAAAAAATAGTTGATAACATTACTCCAATTTAGATAATCTTAAATATTAACTACAACTATAAACGTATATTACCCAGGAGTTAGAAATTATGATTAACTGGAAAGCAATTATAATAGGATTCATTCTTTCTTTTATCCTTGGAATATTAATTATTTTTATTCCGGTTATAATGGGGGTTAATTTCAACATTTATTGCTGGAATTCTGGTTGGATATATTGTAAATCATAGCATTAGAAATGGTGTTGTGAATGGAGCAATTATAGGTATTATTAGTGGGATTATCAAATTATTAATGTTCTTTACTGCAATCATAGCTGTTGCAGAAATTTTTGGACAATCTATTGCAGGTATTTCAATTATTGTAACTGTAGTATTGACTACAATAAATATAATAATTGCAGCATTTGGCGGTGCAGCTGGTTCTGCACTAAAAGAAATTCTTACTAAATAATATTTATTCTGTTTTAAAGAAATACGTATCTCAACCAGAACAGGAGATTTAAACTGTATAAACTAATTTACTGTTCTAAATTAAATCTAAAAAAAATCCATAATTAAATCCAATATAATTAATTTTATTCAAAAAAAAAGAAAATGAGATGTTTTTAAACATCTAATCTGTTGAAATGAATTTCTCGATGAATTTTGCATATGCTGGTCTTGTAATGAAGATTCCAACTAATATACCTATAATGGTAGTAAATGCAAAACCTGAAAGAATTCCAATTCCAGTATAACCCCTTGAAAATCCTATGTAAGCTAATGGGAGCATTGCAGCAATTAATGTTGCAGCTGAAGCATATACAATAAAGAAGGCCCCCTTAATTTTAGCCTTGAAACCTGCTCTTCTCCTACTCTTTTTCTTCTGGTCTCCTTTGAGGACTTCATCGGTTATAATAATCTGATCGTCTACCCCCGTACCAATAGCTGCAATTATACCCGCTATTGCAGGTAGATCTATATTTTGATTTATTATGGATGCTATTCCCAGAATCAGTACAAGTTCTGCCAGACTGGTAAAGATTATTGGCAGTACCAGTATAGGATTTCTATATTTAATGAAGATAATAGCTGAAACCACAATTAATGCAAGAATTCCTGCTATTAGAGCTCCACTTTTGAACTGATCACCAAGTTCGGCAGATACACTGCTTATTCCAACAATTTTAACTGATACAGGTAAAGCACCTGACTGCAATACTGTTTGAATTTCTTTAGCTTCTTTTTCCGCATCTTCCCTTGTATTTGCTCCTCCAGTAACCACCACATCAGTGGAAGGTACACCATTGGCCAGCCCTTCTCCTAATTCAGGAGATGAAACTAGTTTATCGTCGAGATACATATCAACCGGAACTCCGGCTTTACCCTTAGCTATCTGTGCAAATTTATCTGCACCGGATACTGACACCGTAAATGGAACTTCCCATTGGTTTCCTGTAATTACGTATGGTTTTACGCTTACAATGTCCGCGCCTGTAAGTGCTGTTTGATTTTGTATCTTAACTTCAAATTTACCAGGGGTTCCCACAATATTTGAAACATCATCTGGCTTTACACCGGCAATTTCAACAATCACATCCTGATTTCCGCTTGACCGTACCTTGATGTCCTTTACACCAAATGTGTTCAGACGTTTGTCTAGAACTGATGTAACAACATTCATCGTGTCAGAATCTACTGGTTTTTCTAAATGTATTTGTATAATTGAACCGCCTCTTAAATCCAGTCCCTGTTCAATACCTAAAACAGATATAGAGGCTAAACTCCCCACTAAAAATACAATAAGAATAATTACACGATAATCCTTTAAAAATTCGGTGATTTTACTCATCTGCGACCACTCTCCATGTACCATCTGAGTATTCCAAGATTCATAAGCCATGTCGCCAGAACATCAGCAACAAGTCCGATAATCAAAACTGCAGCAATATTTGCAAGAGCCTCTGCAGAAGGTATGAAGAATACTGTAACTATATATAAAGCTGCCATTGCACCTATTGCGGCTGCAGACATTGTAAGACCTGTTTTCATTGCATCAATTGCTCTTTGGGTAATGCTTCCTTCTCTGCGTTTAAGCACTCGTGTAGTAAGTAAAATATCAGTATCCACACTGTATCCAATAAGGAGTAGGAGCGCACCAACAGATGCCATTGAAAGGGGAATTCCAAATAAAGACATTCCTCCTGCTGCTATCAAAATATCAGATAAAGCAGCGAGAATTACAGCCATTGACGGCACGAAGCTCCTGAATATTATAAACACAGTTACTGACATAAATATAAATGCTATTGCAAGCGCCCAGATTACCTGTGTTAGCGCTGCCGCACTTAATACCGGTCCTACTGTTCTGAAACTTAAAATATCTGCTGTCCCATTTAAAACGCTTGAAAACTTAATAACATCTATTGATTCGCCCATCTCAACAGTTGCCTTGGTTGCGTCAATTGATTTAATATCTACTTCATTGGTACCAAGACCATCGCTGATTAAAGTGTCTAATTGAGCTTTATCAATGGGCTTTTGAAGTTGTAAGTCAGCTAGTGTACCTCCTTCTAAATCTATACCTCGATCTAAACCATTTACAGCCAATAAAGCTATAGCAATTATTGTAATGATTAATGGAATTGCTATTAATGGTTTATATGATTCCATAAACTTTTCTATTTTCATTAAAACACCTTTTCACTGTCTATACCCTAAATAGGATTTAAGGTCTCTTATAAATATTGTAAAATTTAACAGATTATACAAATAATGGATTTAAAATTTAACTTCCATATATTTTTAAATCCATCTCCTCAACAACACCTATAATTTCTTCATGTATCTGATGCGTATTTTTGCCGGAAGTTTTAATTAAAAAGGAGTTGATTATTCTACCTCCACGTGCTTCAATTTTTTCTTCCATTCTTTTAATAGCATTGCTGCCTCCTGATCCTCCGTAGGTTGCAAATAATATTACATCTTTACCCTGGAAATTATATTTATCAATTGCAGTAACTATTGCTGGAGATGGCTTTCCAGCCCATACTGGAGTTCCTATGTAAATCAGCCCATAATCACTAAGGTCAAGAGTATCTGGTTTAATTTTTGTTTTAATTTCTCTTAGTGCTTCCATTGAAGAACCAATATAACTTAAAACTCCTGATCTATTTTTTAAATCTTCTATTTCAATTATATCTGCTGAAATTTCTCCAGCAAGTGCTTTAGCAGCGACAGCTGTCTTTCTAGTTCTCGAATAATACAGTATAACGGATTTCATTCCAATACAATCCTTTATAATAAATCTAATCTTATATGCTAATAATTCTATTTGCATAAATTTTTTTGTCTTAAAGTTTGAAAAAAATTTGTTGATATAGCATAAATAATTAATGTTTTTTTAAAACTTTTTATCATTACAGATTAACTTTATACCTTTTTATTATAGATTAGACTTTTAGTTACAAATAGTGTTTATGGATGAAGGCCAGTAATATCCAAAGACTCTTTTTCATTAAATCCATACATAATATTCATATTCTGTACCGCCTGTCCAGAAGCGCCTTTAACAAGATTATCAATGGCAGATATTATCACAATTCTACCATTATGATCTATCTGGAAACAACCAATATCACAGTAATTAGATCCCCTAACAGCACTCAATCTTGGAATTTCATTAATATCAAGAACACGAACAAATGGTTCATTCTCATAGAAATCATCGTAAATCTCTTTAATATAATCAGATGTTACATCTTCCTTCAGGAATGTGTGAATAGTA
Organism: Methanobacterium sp.; assembly: GCA_030017655.1. Lineage (NCBI taxonomy): Archaea > Methanobacteriati > Methanobacteriota > Methanobacteria > Methanobacteriales > Methanobacteriaceae > Methanobacterium > Methanobacterium sp. The sequence continues at coordinate 10,542 of JASEIM010000034.1, forward strand.
GTCAAAATGCCTCTTATTACTGGAACAAGATGTGGTGTAAATGATACTTTAACATCGCCGAATTTTTGAACTTCTTGTTGAATTTCCGGCATATGCCTATGATTTACAACTGCATAAGGAACTACACTATCTCCTATATTTGGATAGTGAGTTGCTTCCGTTGGTTTAATTCCAGCACCACTAACTCCTGTTTTCGAATCAACCACAATTGCATCTGCAAGGCCTCCCTTTACAAGCGGAATTGAAGCCAAAATACTACCTGTAGGGAAACATCCAGGATTAGCCACAAGGTTAGCTTTTTTTATTTTATCTCTGTATACTTCTGGAAGTCCATAAACAGATTCAAGAGGAGCTGAATGCTCTAAACCGTACCATTTTTCATATTCATTTATATCATCAAATCTGTAGTCTCCACTTAAATCAATTACCTTTATATCTCTTTCAATTAACTCTGGAACTATATTCATGGATGCTCCATGAGGAGTTGCTGTAAAAACGACATCAGAATCAATTTTATCAGCACCAATATCCATAAATTCAATATTCACGCCTCTTAAATGAGGATGAACCTTGGATACATTAATTCCATCGTATTGTCTGGATGTTACTGCATTAATATTCACATTTTCATGATTCTTTAATAACCTCAGGAGTTCTCCACCTGTATATCCACTGCCCCCAATGATACTTGCATCAATCATATTTTTTCACCTTATTTCACTTAGTTAGAAGTTATTTATATTAATAATTGTAATTCAAATACTTTTAAAATAATAGGAAATCAGCATCCAAATAAAGTCTGCATATGAATTTTATTTATATTTTATTTTAAGGTTTAATTATTAAGTTTCTGCTAACTTTAAATGTGTTTTATTAATCTTTATGCCTTTAAGTAACTTAAGTTATTATAATAAGTAATTATGAGTTGTTGATCTGTAAATTTTAGTTTTAGTGCCCGATTAAATTGTATTAATAGACTAAAACACAAATAATTATTTATTTATTAAGAATATATACTAATATTATTCTTTTTTATATTATAAATAGATTAATATTCTCTTTTTATCACATTAGCCCCCTATCATCTTTAATTTCACTTAGAGTGTATTGTGATATGATAATTCTTTAATAATCTTTAGGCCTTTTATAAAAATTTTATTGAAATCCATTAATAATGGCTTAATCCTAAATTAAAGCACTTATATCTATTTTTTAACAATTTTTTTCCGAAACCTTTATATAGTATAAATTACTATCAGTGCTTACCCAAAAGAAAACCCACAATGGTTTTTTTTATAATTGGGAATCGGAGGCGGTATAATTACGAAGAAACTGTTATTAGCAGTCCTCTTAATCGCCAGTTTATCACTTGGCGGTATAGCCGATGCAAGCGCTGCAGAGGTTGGGACAGCACAAACAACAACTTCAAATACCAACACTTTAAATGAAGACACAAATAATCAATTAAAAAGTGAATCAAATGGTATAAAATCAGCTGAAACACATAATAATGCTGATAAATATGCAAAAAGAGCCAAGACCGCTGAACGTAGTAAATCTAATTGTACACAATCTGAGAACAAAACATCAGAAATTAACACAACTGAAATTAAAAAGACAGAAAAAACAAGATACACTCATAAACACAGAGTAGCTAAAAAACGTGTTTCAAGTCAAAATTCAGTCACCAAACAAACAACAAACACTGTAAATTCTCCTGTAACAACAACACAGGATTTAAATGATGATTCATTTACAAAACAAAACACAACCTTAACAGATAAAAAACAGGTTTCAAATGAAAATTCAGTTACAAACCAAACAAAAGCTACAGTAAAAAACACTACGACTAAATTTGATCCTGAGGATAAATACGCCAGTTCAGGAACAACAAAATACAAAATAGTCAAGAAAACCATAAAAGTCAAAGTGTACAAATATAAACGTTACAAAATCAAGAAAAAATACAGATACAAAGGCAAATGGCGTTACAAAATATACTACAAATACAAAAAGGTTTTTGTAGGTTACAAATATCGCGTTACAACATACAAAGTTCCAATTGAAAGTAACGTTTCAAGCGCGAATTCTTCAAGCATAGCTTCATTATCAAAT
>JASEIM010000035.1 GCA_030017655.1 Methanobacterium sp.
TCCGGGAAAATTCTGGTAATTCCCGCAGGAAAAGGGTCAACAGTCGGTTCATATGTAATATTTCAAATGGCCAAAAACAAAACCGCCCCTCTGGCAATAATATCCCTGAAAGCAGAGCCTATAATTGCAACGGGAGCCATTATGGCCGGAATACCAATGGTTGATCAGCCTGATGCCGATATTTTAAATATTCTTAAAGAAGGAGATTTTGTGGAAGTAGATGCTGATTCTGGAATTATTAAACTTCTAAAACGCCAGAATGACTAAATGTTTATTTAAATTAAATAAAAATAAAATAAAGTTTATATTATTCTATATATTCTCTCTGGCCTGATGACTTTACATATTCTCCTATAGCTCCACCAATAGCTGCAAGAACTCCGCATATTATTATAGCAATGACTGTAAATAATATTACAACCAGAGCACCTATTGCTCCTACAGCAATTCCTAATTCGGCCAGCAGCAGAGCTATTAAGGCCGCAGCAATTCCCACTCCAAAGAGAGTAAGAATTCCAATTAGCAGACCTCCAAAAGCACCCGCAATAGCCCCATTTATTGTACTACTTTCAAATTCATCATTAATCAAATATGCAGTTATAAAACCAGCTATTATTGGCCCTAAAAAGAATAGTGGGGAAAACACGAGAGCCAGAACTATAGTTAACGCTGCAGTTATTACTGCACCCATTACAACAGAAGTCCAGTCAGTCATTTTTCTCTCACCTCCAAATATGAAATATTTGGGGCCGCCGAACACTTTGTGTTCGGGCCATGAAAATCGTAGATTTTCAATGGTTCAGAAAAAACCTACAGTTTTTCTTCAACCTCATACTTGAGTCAGTGTTATTATATATTTAATTATTAAAATAATTTTTCAATAAAAAAATCTGATTTAAATAAATATTCAACTATTTAGTGGCCTTAAAATTATTTTAGATAGAAAAATAACCATAAAATAGCATTAAATTTATCCCATTCCACTGTAAACCAATTTGCCCATATTATAACATCATGCTCCAAAGCCAAAAAAAATTTAATTTAACTGTTTTTAGGACAAATTCTTAAAATAATTTTCATTCAATAAATTTTTACATTTAACTTCTAAATACTGGTATTACACTCTGAATGTGTTGAAGTTTAAAAAAATAAGAAAAATGATAAAAAAAGATTTAATTGGTGTCTTTAATTGATATAGTTGTAATCCATGATTTTAAAGTTATAAATAGATTATATTGTTGTTTATCCTTATGCCATCTGTTCTCTAACAAGGATTCCGATAACACCTCCTATAGCTCCAATAACTCCAGATACTATGAGCCCTATGATTACTCCTATTATACCAACTAGTGCTCCACCTGCACCTAATAACGCTCCTAATGCTACTATAGCTAATATTCCAACTACCAAGCCACTCACAATACCTACAAGTGCTCCATGGATTGCACCGTTCATGTAATCTCCACCAACAGTATATCCTACATATATTGTTGCTAAAAGATAGGCTATAGTACTTCCCCATGATCCAATTATCATTTGAAGGATAATCCCCAATATTATTGAAATCACTATACCAATTATTACTGGCGTCCATTTTACTTCGACCATTTTTTCACCTCCCTTTATGTAATTATTCATTAATTGAGCGCTCTTATTAATATATTTTTCTTTCTAATCCCATATTAAGGAAAATATCTTATAAAATATAGCTAATAATATAAAATTTAAAATAAATTTAATTATAATGTATAATTTTTAAAATTTTGGCACTGAATGATGTATTTATATAAAAAATAGGTCATTAATTCAATATGGACTTAAATCCATGTAACTTTTAATTATCAAAATAAAGAGAATAATTAACTTTATAGCTCATTTTTAGTTAATTTAGACCCAATAGCGCCCCCTACAGCACCAATGATAATATCTACAAATATTATGAGTGTTATACTCAAAAATGAGGATGTTATAACTAAAAATCCTCCAACAATCAATAAAATTATTATTGAAACAATCCCTCCAAGGATTCCAATAAGACCACCGTGAATAATTCCGTTTTTAATGTCCTTATTTACTAAATAACCTACAATTATCCCTGTTACTATTAAACTGATATATGAACCCGTATTTCCAATTACTGCATTCAAAATAACGGCGATTATTACTGCTATAACAAAGCCAATTATTGAGATTTTCCAGTTGATCATCTTCTTTTTCTCCTGTAAATTATTATTCGGCGAATGGTGATTAATTAATTTATTATATCTTTTTAATAGTTAGTATGCCTTATAAATCAATGGATTTAAGAATTAGTGATAATTTATTTTTAGATGATTCAAATTGGCCTTAAAAGATGGAACAGCTTGTTTAAAAAAATTAAAAAAATAATTAGTTATACCCTTCTTCCAGTTACCAGCGAGCCTATAGCCCCACCAATTGTGCCTAAAATGATATCAACTATCCATGCGACTATTAAAGCTACGCCTATAACTGAAGGAGCTAAACCTTCCATGGAAATTCCTAAAAGTCCCAATATAAGTGCAATAATTCCACCTAAAAGACCCGCTACTGCTCCGTGAACTGCTCCGTTCATTATGTCTCCGCCGACCATATATCCAACCACTAAACCGGCGATTATCACTGCAATCATTGGCCCATATAGTGGGGAGAATAAACCGAAAATGAATGCTAGTACAATGGCTATAACTGCCCCGACGATTATTGCAGTCCAATTAACCTCTACTGCCATTTTTTTCACCTCCTCTTTTTATTACTTTATTGTATATTTTTATTACTATATTTAAATATTTTCCTTTAACCTCGTAAAATTCAGTTAAAATCTATTAAATGAATGAAAACAAAATAAAAAACAATTTGCAATAAATCCAAACAAATTCCAGTTAGTTAAGTGAAACTATAAAAAAAATAAATTTAATTAACAAAATTTAAAAAATAATTTTGAATTCTGTGCCTTTTGAAGTATTAACTTCAATTTTTCCATCAAGCTGTTTAACAAGTTTATTAACCAGTCTTAAACCAGATGTATCAGCTTTTTCAATATTAATCTCTTCCTTAAAACCAATTCCATCATCCCATACTGTTAAAACTGTATTGTTATTATCTGAATGGAATTTAATACATATTTGACCTTTTCTTTCATCTGGAAAGGCATGTTTTAGAGAATTAGTTACAATTTCATTAATAATAAGTCCACAAGGGATAGCAACGTCAATATCCAGAGGTATCCCTTCAACATCCATTTTAAATGAAATTAAATTAGAATCAACTCCATAAAAATCAAATAAATAGTCTGTTAATTCCCGTATATAACATGCAAAATCAATCATTGCAAAGTCCTCTGATTGATAAAGTTTTTCATTAATTAATTCAACTGCCTTTGCCCTGTTTTGAATCTCCTGATTAAAATCCTTAGGTTTTTTTTGACCGTTTTGGAAGTATTCAGCGTCGATTATGCTTATAATTGTTTGTAAGCTGTTTTGAATTCTTTCTTGAATCTCATCAAGTAAAATCTTTTTTTCTTCCAGTGAAGCTCTGATCTCTTCTTCTGCCAATTTACGTTCGTTTATTTCTCTTCTAAGCTTTTTATTTGCCTCTTTAAGTCCCAATGTACGTTTTTCCACCAGTTCTTCAAGATGATCTCTGTGTTTTATTAACTCTTCCTCTGTAGCTTTACGCTCTATTGCATAAAATATGGAACGAGCAAGTAATTTTCCATCAACTTCTCCTTTCATGAGATAATCCTGAGCTCCCTGATGTACTGCTTCAATAGCCGTTTCTTCATCAGATTCTCCACTTAATATTACGATGGGTAAGTTAGATTTACCATTTCGTGCTTTGATGAATGTATCAAGCCCAGTGTTATCCGGTAAGTTTAGATCCAAAAGTAAAACATCAAATCCATCATTTTCAATGCATTTTAGGCCTTTATCAAGTCTTTCTACATGAGTAAATTCAAAATTGAAATGTCTTACTTCTTTAAGCATTTCCTGTATCAATCGGACATCCCTTATATTATCTTCAATTATTAAAATTCTGGTAGGATTACCCATCTAAACATACACCCCGATAATATTGCTTAAATTTAATTAATATTGAATAATATACTCCTTATAACTTTACCTCTTCTGCTTGTTCTAAATAATAATTAAATAAACGATTACCCCACTCTATTGCCTCTTTATCTTCGCTTATTAGATATTTATGAAGATCATAGATTCCATCTACCGAAAACAGCCCAAGGGCAAGGAAATTATCTGCAACTGTAAATGACAGTTTTATATCTTCTATTTTCCATAACTTGAAATCTTTCTCTAAAAGCGCCTTTTTAAGATTTTCACGGCCTTTTATCTCTATCCATTTTTCTAAAACTTCTTCTGTTAACATAAGCTGCAGCGAACTTTTTTCAAGTATTTCTTCAAACATCTCTATCTTTTGAGGAAGAAGAACTGAAGATATGTATTTCACTTCATTTGCCTTTGACAATAGTTCTGCATGAACTGTTTGAGGTTTCATTACATCTGTAGGGGTTGATTCCACTACAAATGAATTATTAAGACTTCCAATTCTTTCAAGTAAATATTCAGGTATTGCCTCTATTTCGTGTTTTAAAAGTATCTTTTCAAGTTCTCCTAAGGATGTGGATGCTTTAATAAGGTTAGTAAGGTTTAGAGCAACAATTTTTCCAGTTTGAGAAAGAGAATATCCCCCTGACTTCTTTAAAATGAGATTTCTTTCTTCAAGCTGGCTCATTCCATGTAAAATTGTGGAAGAATTCAGATTGGTTTTATCTTTAAGATCCCCTAAATTTTTCGATCCCTCATTTAAAACAATAATAATCTTCGTTCTAACATCAGAAGCCGTAAGGAACTTTAAATCATCCCTAACTTTTTCATAAAGCTTTAAAATATTTGAAGACATTCTTTTACCCTTTAAATTAAATAAATAGATGTTATAACATGTTATATTGAATTTAATCCCCTAATTTCTTCCCCAATCTCTTAAATTCCATTATTTTCTCAATTAAAATCATGAATTATCTAATTTTCTGTTACATAAACAGATCACCAGTAAACATGTCGAGATATCAAACACACTCACTCATTTTTTGTTTTTTGTACTTATTATTTTTTATGATATGATTCTTGAAATAATTTTATGAAAACCCCGAGAGAATAATGCTTCAGCCTATTTGCTCATTAAAACTCTAAATCCGATATTATGTATTTTGGATAGAAAATATACCTTTTAGACTTTTCGCTAAAATAAATACCAATTTAAGTAAAAAAACTTATTTAAATCATTAAACCTTTAAAAACATTCATTTACGAAATAAGTTTTATTTCAGATAATAAATTCTAATTAAAGCTTTTTTAACCTAACAAAATGATGAATTTCATTTATCTAAAAAAATATTGATTTTATAAGATAAATAAAAAAATACATCTTTAACATTGTTCCATATAGTATTAATCTAAATTTAAGGAAGGCCATAAAATGACATACACCCTTATCTATAACGGAACGCTAATTGATGGTAATGGAAATAAACCTCTTTCTAACGCTGCTATTTTAATTAAAGATAATCAAATAGTCGATGTAGGAACTGAAGATTCTATTTCTCTGCCAGATGCTGAAATAAAAAATATAGATGTTAACGGCATGTTCATTTTACCCGGATTTATAGATACCCATGTTCATATAATGGCAAATGGGTTTAAAATGGAAGATACCATGTATAATCCGCTCTCTTTTTACTTTTATAGAGGGGCAGAAAATATGCGCCGAACAATTGATGCTGGTGTAACCACAGTTCGGGATGCAGGACTTGCAGACGTCGGCGTTAAAATGGCAGTTGAACAGGGATTAATTGTAGGTCCAAGGCTGCTTATTAGTGTTATGCCGCTTTCTATAAGCGGAGGTCATTTTGATCTCTGGCTAAATTCCGGATTTGACATGAAAATATCATATCCCGGCCTTCCTGAAAGCATCTGCGACGGAGAAGAAGAAGTACGTAAAAGAGTTAGAGAAATACTTCGTGCTGGAGCCGATTTCATCAAGGTAATGGTTACTGGCGGAGTTATGAGCGCGAACGATGGCCCAGAACATACGCAATTCACAGTTGAAGAATTAAAAGTCATGGTTCAAGAAGGAAAGTTTCATGATAATGTTAAAGTAATGGCCCATGGACATGGGGCTGAAGGTATTAAAAATGCCCTTAAAGCAGGTGTTTACTCCATAGAGCACGGTACTTATCTGGATGATGAAGCAATCCAGATGATGGTTGATCAGGGAACCTATCTTATTCCAACATGTGTGGTTATAAAATACAACAAAAAATTCGCAGAATCAGGGGATTTACCTGAATACAGCAGGGAACAGGCCATTGAAATTGTAGATGTACACGATAAAAACATTAGAAAGGCCCATGAAGCTGGTGTTCGAATTGTTATGGGTACAGATTGCGGGGTTGTACCTCATGGACTTAATTTAGAAGAATTAGGATTTTTATGCGATATTGGAATGAGTCCGGAAGAAGCAATTATGGCCGGGACAAAAAATGCTGCAGAATGCCTCAAAGCCGATGATAAGATCGGTACTATTGAAAAAGGTAAATTAGCAGACATCATAATCAGTAAAAAAGATCCAATTGCCCATATTAAATCTCTTGGAAATCCAGATAATGTTGTGCTGGTAATGAAAGAAGGTAAAATCCTTAAAGACCTTAGAACTTAAAAGATACGAGGGAAGACAATGGCAAATAAGGCCAAAAAAGCCGAAATCAAAGTTTCAGGGATGAGCTGTGCTACATGTGCTTTGAATATTGAGAAAAGCCTGAAAAACGTTGAGGGCGTGGATGAAGCAAAGGTAAATTTTGGAACCGAACGGGCAACAGTAGAATACAATCCAGAAAAAGTTAAACTCTCTGAACTCGAAAATGCCGTGGAAACTGCAGGTTATGGAGTTATAAATGAAAAAGTCGTTATTAAAATTGGTGGAATGACCTGTGCAATGTGTGTAAAAGCCATTGAAGATGGACTTGGAAGGCTTGATGGAATCAGCAGCGTAAATGTTAATTTAAGTTCCGAAAAAGCTTATGTTAATTACAATCCAAGAATGGTAACTGTTGAAGACATGAAAAACACCATTGAAGACATTGGATACCAGTATCTTGGAATTGAAGGAGAGGAAACAGAAGATCTGGAAGAAAAAGTGCGAATTCAGGACCTAAAGGATAAAAGAAACAGGATGATTGTGGGATTTGGTGTTTCTATTCCTCTTCTGTTAATTATGTTTTTCAATGTTCCTCTTCCGATCCATATGCCTTATTTCATGCTTATAGTTTCAATTATACCATTTATTTACGTTAGTTATCCAATATTCACCGCTGCTTATCGTGCGATTAAAAATAGGGCCTTAAACATGGACGTAATGTATTCAATGGGAATTGGGGTTGCATTTGCTTCCAGCATCCTTGGAACATTCAACATAGTACTTACACCAGAATTCATGTTTTATGAAACTGCTTTAATGCTTGCAGCGTTCTTAACACTGGGCCGATACCTTGAAACACGGGCAATTGGCCGTACATCAACTGCAATTAAAAAATTAGTGGGATTACAGCCAAAAACAGCTGCTGTTATTCGTGAAAATAGAGAAACTGAAATTCCAATTGAAGATGTACAGATAGATGATATTGTTATTGTAAAACCCGGTGAAAAAATTCCTACAGACGGCGAAGTCATTGAAGGGGAAAGTTATGTTGATGAATCTGTAATTACTGGTGAATCTATTCCAGTCATCAAAAATAAGGGTAAATCAGTTATTGGTGGAACTTTTAATCAGAATGGAGTCCTAAAATTTAAAACCACAAAAGTTGGGAAAGATACAGTGCTTTCCCAAATAATTAAACTTGTTGAGGATGCTCAGGGTTCAAGGCCTCCTGTTGAGCGTATTGCTGATAAGGCTGTTACTTATTTCATTCCAACAGTTCTAACCATTGCAATTATTGCTTTTTCAATCTGGTATTTTGTTTATGGAAGTACTTTGCTTCTTGCTTTAACTGTTTTGATTTCTATTCTGGTAATTGCATGTCCATGTGCTCTTGGGCTTGCAACCCCAACTGCAGTGACAGTTGGTATTGGAAGAGGTGCAGAGCTGGGTATTTTAATAAAAGACGGATCAGCACTTGAAACTTCCGAAAAGATCACATCAATATTATTTGATAAAACAGGGACACTTACAAAAGGAAAACCAGAAGTTACAGACATTATAAGTGCAGGATCTGAATCTGCAAATCTATTAAAATATACTGCAAGTGTTGAAAGGAATTCACAACATCCCCTTGCTAAGGCAATTGTTAAAAAAGCTCAGGAAGAAGGAATTAATCCTTTAGAAGGTAAAAATTTCGACACTTTGGGGGGAAAAGGCGTATTTGGAACAATTGATGGGCAGAAAATCCTTGTGGGAAACAGGGCACTTCTTAAGGATAAAAACATAGAAATTACCGATGAAGAGGAGGCTCAAATACTGAAACTTGAAAACGAAGGGAAAACCGCCATTCTCGTAGCAATCAATAACCAGTTTAGCGGTATAATTGCTGTTGCTGACACACTAAAAGAAACAACAAAATCTGCAATTGATGAACTTAAAAAGATGAAAATTAGAGTCTTTATGATTACAGGAGATAATGAAAGGACAGCCTATGCAATTGCAAATCAGGTGGGGATTGAAAATGTTCTTGCCGAAGTACTACCTCAAGACAAAGCATTTGAAGTTAAAAAGCTTCAAGATAATGGTGAAATAGTCGCATTTGTTGGTGACGGGATAAATGACGCCCCTGCACTTGCCCAGTCAGATGTTGGAATCGCCATAGGTAGCGGTACTGATGTTGCAATTGAAAGCGGGAAAATTGTGCTTATTAAAGATGATTTGATGGATGCAGTCTCTGGAATTCAGCTCAGTAAAAAGGTGATGTCACGGATTAAACAAAATTTATTCTGGGCCTTTGCATATAACAGCGCATTAATTCCAGTTGCTGCTGGAATATTATACTCAGTAAATATAACTTTTAGACCAGAATATGCTGCCTTTGCAATGGCCATGAGTTCTGTTACTATTGTTAGTCTCTCTTTGATGCTTAAAGGTTATGTTCCCCCTGCAAAGAAGATGAATCTTAACAAATAATAATATTTATTTTCATTAAAAATCATAATTTAACTGAGGTTAAAGGAATTATTTCCGGAACTTCGAAGATTTTTGAGGATTTGTGAGGTGAAAATCATGGCAGTAGATCCTGTATGTAAAATGGAAGTGAATGAAGATAATCCAAAATATGAAAGCGAATATAAAGGAAAAAAATACTATTTCTGTGCTCCCGCATGTAAAAAAATGTTTGATGAAAATCCAGAAGAATATACAGAAAAATAACACAAATCTTCTTTTATTAACAATTTTTAGGGTTTTTATGGTGATTCGATGGCAGATATTAAAATCGATGTTAAAGGCGAAACATGTCCTGTACCCCTGGTTGAAGTTCGCAAAGCGTTGCGAAAAGCTTCCCCTGGTGATATAGTGGAAGTTACAGGGACACATTCGGCTTCCAAAAAAGAAATACCTATGGCTGTTGAAGCTTTAGGTCTGGAATTAATGGATATCACCGAAGAAGACGGAATATGGAAAATTAAAATCCGGAGATAGGTGTTAAAATGATGGAAAAAGCCACTATTATTGTCCATAGTGGGGATATGGACAAAATATACAGCGCACTTATCATAGCTAACGGTGCGCTCTCTATGGGAATGGAAGCATCCCTTTACTTCACTTTCTGGGGGCTTCAACGGCTTCAAAAAGGAGGATTGGAAAAGGGTTCGCTGTCTAAGATGAACATGATGGGTCTTGGTAAACAGATGATTAAAAGCAGGATGGAAAAAGCCAACGTAGTATCTTTAGAAAAACTCATGAAAGATTTTAAGGAACTGGGCGGTAAGATCATAGCTTGTGAGATGACCATGGAAATTATGGGAGTTAAAAAAGAAGATCTAAGGCAGGATCTAATCGATGATTATGGTGCCGTGGGTACCTATATAAATGAAGCTCGCGATTCAAAAATAACCCTGTTCATTTAGGTGAAATTTATGTTCGATAAATATACATACCTTGATAATTCATCAATGACACGGATCGATGATGCTGTCTTTGAAGAGATGAAAAAATATTTCCTGGAGAAATATGCCGTTGCAACTTCTGATTTTGGATATTCTATGGGCGTTGAAGCTCGAGAAGCGCTGGAAAAGAGCAGAGAAACTATTGCAAGAGCTTTTGGAGCATCAAAAGAAGAATTTATTTTCACTTCAGGCAGTGCAGAATCCAGTAACATGGCACTAAAAGGAGTGGCTCTTGCTCTTGGCGACAAAAAAGGTAAACATATCATAATATCTAAAATTGAAGACTTTCCCGTTTTAAACAGCGCCAAATCACTGGAAAAACAGGGTTTTAAAGTATCCTATCTGGATGTTGATGAATATGGACTTGTTGATCCAGAGATTTTAAAGGATACAATAACCGATGAAACCATTCTAGTTTCCATACAGCATGCAAACCAGGAAATTGGAACTTTACAAGATATTGAAGCAATTGGAAAGATTTGTAATGAAAAAGGAGTTATATTCCACACTGATGCTACACATACATTTACCAAAATACCTATTGATGTGAATAAAGTACATGTAGATTTGATTTCTGCCGAAGCATATACATTACACGGCCCTAATGGTATAGGGGGCATATACATCCGTAAGGGTACAAGGATTGCAAAATGGCTTGACGGCGGATTTCAGGAATTTAACAAACGAGGCGGAGTTGAAAATGTGCCGGGGGCTGTTGGTTTTGCAAAGGCTGTTGAATTAGTTACTAAAGAGGAAAATAAACGAATACAAGGGATTCGGGATCATTTAATTGATAGAATTCTGGATGAAGTGCCGCAATCTATTTTAAACGGTCATCGAACAAAGAGAATCCCCCAAAATGCCAATATTACTTTTCAGTATGTTGAAGGCGAGTCCATTACATTGCATCTTGATATGCGTGGTTTTGCAGTAAGCACAGGATCTTCCTGTTTTAGCCGTACATTAGAAGCAAGTCATGTGATAATGGCTGCAAGTGGAGATTCAGAGAGGGCACATGGATCCATAAGGTTTACTTTCGGGCGTTTTAATACTATGGAAGATGCGGATGCAGTAGCAGATGCCGTAGTTAATGTAGTGGAGAATTTAAGGAAAATAAGTCCGTTAGGCAGACAATAAATCATTTATTTTTTATCTTAGCGATCACTGTGCAAGGGGCACTATCAATTCCCTTTATTTGCCATGGGACAACTATTACTTTTTCAATTGAATCTGGATTTTCAATATTTTCAAAGTTCATATCTTCAACTAAAAGTAGTGGTTTCCCAAACTCTTTATTTTCCATAAAAGCGTTTATATGTGCTTTTTTTTCTTCTTCCGGTCTCTGGAAACTGTAGATTGAAACACAATCTATTCCGATACATCTAACTTCAGGATAATTTTTTCTAATCCAGTAAACCAGATCGGGTTCAATTCCAGGATTAAAAGTTAAATAAGTTTCAGGATCACTTTCCCGATACTTACCAAACCCTGTGCGAAAAAATATGCAGTCTTTACTTTTTAAATCCAGTCCAGATATTTCTTCAAGCGTTATAAGTTCATTTTGCTTTTTGGGAATTTCCAAAATTAATGGATTATTGAAAACAAACTCATCAGGTTTATAATCAGATATTATTTTGCCCCCTTCCAAAAAATGGCCCGGAGCATCTATATGCGTTCCGCTGTGGTTTTCAACATTTATTATAAAACTATTATAACCTCCTCCTTTTGAAATTTGACTGTTAGGAATTATTTCAGGCTCTTTTAAGCCAATATGAACCGGCGAATTTCCTTCAAGCATGTAAGAAAGTGTGATGTATTTCATTTTTTTCACCTTGTAATCTAATTTTATACTTTTTAATAATGTCAGTAATTTAATTTAAGTTTTTAAACCATTGACTCATCGGCGGTTAATAATCGATCTTAATAATAATCATCTATTATCAGACCATTATAATCATTTATTCTCTTATTTAGAAATATAGTAGCTGAAAAATCAATTTTTTAAATGGTAAATAATAATACTTAATAATTATATAAAATTAATTAATAAAATTAAGGAGGGCGAATTTATGGAAATGTTTCTGGCACATATGACCCACTCTGCAGAATCTTGCTATTTATTCAATGATAAACGAAGAGCAGAATTAAAAGGATTGGCAAGCAACAAAGAAGAAATGGCTAAAAAACACGAAGTTACGGTAATAGCTGCAGTTTATCCCCCATTAGAACATGAAATCTACTATCTTGTTGAAGCACCATCCCATAAAGCTGTAGAGAGATATTTAAAAGCAATTGGCTTTGCAATGTATAACAAAATTAAAATTAAATACGTCGAATCCATGGAAATCGCTTTAGAAAGATTATAAATATCTAAAATCCAAAATCATTAATCATCAGCATGACATAAAG
>JASEIM010000036.1:0-11756 GCA_030017655.1 Methanobacterium sp.
AACTGGACACAAAAACACATAACAAAATAACAACACCCACAAACTTTACAACCCCGTCTAATAGAAAAATTAATATTATATAATTTATATAAACATATCAATAGCTTTGTAAACAAAAGTAAGGCATTATTATTTAATTATATATGCCGAGGCCAAGGGGGGATTTTATGGTCTCAAAAAGTATGAGTAGTTTATTTGAAAGGGGTATTGATAACCTGCCAATGGGCGGATATCTCATTTGTGAAAATTGTGGCGGATATTACCAATTACAGGATGGTGAATCACCATATGATTTTGATTTTTGTGAGTGTGGGGGATCTTTAAATTATCAAAAAGATATAGAAATTGTTTCCAGAACACCAGACTATTTAGAAGATTCTGAATCCGGTAATAATGAAATGGATTATAAAGAAATCCATGAAACTATTATAAATCTTAAAAATAAAGCTGAAAGACGGAAAAAAGATTTTGAAGAACTTTCAAAGAAAGTTGAAATTCAGGAAGAGCTTATAAAAGAAATTAAAGAGGGTAAATGGAATATCACTGAAAGTGAAACTCCTCAATCCATGCAGGCCGAATTGAATCAACAAAAAGCAGAACTACAAAATATTTCGGGAAATCAGGATATTTATCCCCTTGATGAACAAAGTATCATGGAGGCCATGAACAAAAAAACAGAATTAATTAACCAGATACAATCAAAGCGTTCTGAAGTTCGTGATTCCGAATCTTCCAAGCCAGTGTTTAAAAATATCCTAAAATCAGATAATTCACCAGCTTTAAAAGTTAGATTGTTGGGTTTAAGTGTTATAGCAATAGTATTAATTCTGCTTATTGCCTTTTTCTTTATTTAAATTATTTTTTGTTTTTGGAGACTGTAAAGTTTATGGGTGTTGAGGGTTTGCGAAAAAAATTTTAAAATCTTATTTTCTAGATCCTATGACCCCATAATTCAAAATTAAAGAGGTTAAATATAAGTATTAAGTGAGAGTAGATATATTATCATGCGAAATCAAATATTAACTACTCTCAATTGTAATATTGATTCTATACAACTTAAACTTTCCGATTTTTTCACAGGAAAAAATGATTTTGAAACAATTCTCAATGATAGATTAAAACCTGTTAAAAACACTCAAAATATTAATCAGAAACTTTATCTCCATGAAAATAATCATTTCGAATATATTAACCTACTTTGTCCATATTGTGGTTCAAAAAATGTTATTAAGCAAGAATATCGTCAAAGAAAGCTGTTAATTGACGATAAAGAACCTTTAAATGTTTATTTAAGAAGATATCTGTGTAAAACTTGTGGGCGAAAATCCACCACAAACATTAAATCGCTGATAAAACCATATAAACGATATATTAACCTATTTAAAGATAAATTAGAATGTTTTTTGGAGACAGGTTACCGTTCGCTTCGAAAAACTCAGAAAGATCTGCAGAACTTCCTGGAAAATTCACCATCACACCAAACAATCAGAAATTGGCTCACCATAAACAATAAAAACATGATCAAAAACACTGAACGCTTTTATTCAGGATATTACACTTATGATGAGCAATTTTTACGAATTAATGGCCAGAGAATGTACAGATTGACATTATACGATCAAATACGCAACATTCCAATAGCCGAACAAATAGTCCCTAAAAGAACACCAGCAGCCATTACACAGTTTATACAAAAATCAACGAATAATAAACCATTAATATCAGTCACCACAGATCATATGCCGCTTTATAAAAATATAATGGATTATATTGGTGTTAAACACCAATTATGTGTATTTCACTTGTTTAAAATGATTGGTGACAAATTATACAAGAAATTACGCAGTAAAAAAGTCACAGAACGTGAAAAAATCAGTTTATGCCTCTATTTCACCGATATCAAAAATATATTCCGCACATACAACTCAAAAACCAGCAAAAAAAGACTAAACAAGTTATTAGAAGATTTTAATATAATACCACGTTTATTACAGCGTTTTATTAAACAAAAAATCATTCCAGACTATAAAAGACTCACCACGTTCATGAAAAACAATAAAATACCACGAACATCCAACACCGTGGAAAATTACTACAGACAAACAGAACCAGAGCAAATCAAAAAGAAATACAAAACCATAACCGGAATACTCACATATCTACACTACAAAATGAAAAACTGGACACAAAAACACATAACAAAATAACAACACCCACAAACTTTACAACCCCAATAAATAAAAAAGGTCATATTAATTATTATATATTAAAAAAGGTTATTATTTATTTTCTTATTAGGATATTAGTTCCATAAAACCATAAATTAAATATATTAATATGGTCCATAGAATTAGTATTGTTAAAATATTTGTAGGTGTTAATATGGAAAAAACTCTGGAAAATTTAACCAAAGCCTTTATTGGAGAAAGCCAAGCTAGAAACAGGTATACTTTTTATTCTAAAATTGCTAAAAAAGAAGGATTTCCTCAAATTTCGGAGCTATTTCTTAAGACTGCAGATAATGAAAGAGAACATGCCAAATGGTTGTTACGTTTAATTAACGAGCTTAAAAAAGAATCAGGAAAACCTATAGATTCTATTATTGTGGAAGCAGAAGCACCAACCACTTTAGGCACTACTACTGATAACCTTAAAGCTGCCATTGAAGGGGAACATTATGAAAATACCGAGATGTATCCCGAATTTGCAGAAGTTGCAGAAGAAGAAGGATATAAAGAAATTGCAAAACGTTTAAGAGCCATTTCTAAAGCAGAAGAACACCACGAAGATAGATATATAAAATTACTGGAAATAGTGGAATCAGGTACTGCTTTTGAAAAAACAGAAGAAGTAACCTGGATATGTCAAAAATGTGCTTATACTCACCAGGGAACAACTCCCCCAGAAGAATGTCCTTCCTGTGATCATCCTACCAAATACTTTGAAATTCTTTGTGAAGAATATTAATTAAAAAAAGTTAGAAGGATAGCAAATGACCAAAATAAATGAAATATATCGTTGTAATGTATGCGGCAATATAGTAGAAATGGTCCATGCAGGTGTGGGTGAACTAATATGCTGTGGGCAGCCTATGGAACTATTAATTGAAAGGCAAACTGATGTGGGTCCTGAAAAACACATACCTATCATTGAAAATACCAAAAAAGGGATTAAAGTTAAGGTAGGAGAAGTGCCACACCCTATGGAAGAAAATCATTATATTGAGTGGGTAGAATTAATTATAGATGGTAAAACCTACCGTGAATTCTTAGAACCTGGAGATGATCCGGAAGTAGAATTCAATTTGAATATTTCGGAAGATTCAGACCTGAAAGTCAGAGAATACTGTAATATTCATGGATTGTGGCATTCTTAAAAAAAATAAATTAATGAAAATCCCCAATATATTTTTTTATTTTTTTAATACTATCTGCACAACTAAAAAAATATAATAACCTCTTTTTTTATTGTTTTTTAATTTTTTATTAAATTTTTATTATTAGTTTTGAGAGTGCCAGCTCACCATTTATATATCTTAATAGAAATTAATAGAGTATATATGGTAAATAGAAAATGTGCTCAGATTGTTGGGAGAAAATAAAAAAAAGTAAATTTTTACTTCTAATAAATAGTCATTAGAAACTAGAACATAACTTAAGTGGGAAAATGAAAAGCAAATTAACTGTCTTTATAACTCTTATATTGATTACTTTCATTTTTGGTTGCATACAATCAGATGTAAGTAGTATTGAGGAGTTAATACCCCAGATTAATGACCATTTAAAAAAGGGTGATGAGCATTATAATCAGGCTGCCCAGGATTTGAATAACTTCAATATAGATAATGCTATAGCCAATTCAAATCAAGCCACCAATGAATTTAATATGGCCCGATCTTCAGCTTCAGAAGCACTGATTTATGCCCAGAATTCAGAGGACAATGTATTCATCCAGTACATAGAACTGGCAGTTTTGGAAATTGACGCCAAATTAAATGCGACTTCTGAACTTAGAAGTGCCGCCCAGTCTTTCCAGAGTGGCAGAAATCAAACTGGAAACACTAATTTGAAAATGGCCAATGGTTTGATGCAGGATGCATTGAAGTATCAAAAAGAAAGGGAAGCCCTGGTAAGTCAAAACCCTGCAAAATTTAAGGCCTAATAAAAAAATCAGCTTTTTTATAATTTTTACAGAAATATGAATAATATATTAATTAATTTCACCATTAAAGAGGGAAAAAATGAATAAAGCTTGTATAAGTTGCAAAGGAAAAGGTTATAAAATTATAGATCATAAAACATGTGATGCATGTGATGGTACTGGATTAAAGGACACTATGGATGTAAAAGGCCATTTTAAAGGAGTTAATACTCAAGCCCGGCAAAAATTTGATTTAGATCAGGACCAGGATGTTCCCTGTGATAAATGTAAAGGTAAGGGGGAAATTGAAATCAAAGAAAGTTGTCCATCCTGTGAAGGCAGAGGGGAAATTAATGTCTGCCGTGAATGTGGTAAGGTACTTAAGGATAGATCAGATTATTGTTCCCAGTGCCAGAAAAAAGAGATAATCTATGTTCTGCACCCCGCCTGTGAGATGAGTGATCTGGAGGTAGGATCCACTTACAAGGGCCGAATAACCAGGGTAGAAAAATATGGAGTTTTTGTAAGTTTAAATAATCAGGTCTGGGGACTAATGCGTACTGGATCACCTGATCACAGTGTGGGAGACGAGATATTTGTCAGAGTAATTGAACTTAAACCCCAAAGAAGAGAAGTCGATTTAGGGCCTGCCAATATAAAAGGAGATTATGAGTTAGTAAAATTGAAAAAAGACCTGGCACGTACCCCAATTGGAGAAATAACCAATAAAACTTTGGGAAAAACTGTGCGCATTGTAGGGGAAGCTATCCAAATACAGCAAACTTCGGGCCCCACCATATTCACCATATCCGATGAAACCAGTACCACCTGGGCTGCGGCCTTTGATGAACCTGGAATCAGAGTATATCCTGATATTCAAGTAGACCATATTGTAGAAGTAATAGGGGAAGTTAATCAGCACAGTGGTAAGATTCAAATCGAATCAGAGTCAATTGAAAGACTTACAGGCAATGAAGCTACCGAAGCCCGAAGACTCATTGATGAAGCCATTGACCTGAAAGCCGAACCAGAAAATACCGATCTTCTTCTGGAAAGTGATACCCTTAAAAAACTCCGGCCAAAAATGAAAGCTGCAGCTCATGCTATTAGAAGAGCCGTGTTTGATGGTAGATCCATTTTAGTAAGGCACCACGCAGATGCGGATGGTATCTGTGCGGGAGTAGCCATGGAAAAAGCAGTGATTCCTTTATTAAAAGAATTAAACCATAACACTGATGCTGAATGGCATTATTTCAAAAGAGCTCCAAGTAAAGCCCCATTCTATGAATTAGAAGATGTTGTAAAAGATTTATCCTTTGCACTGGAAGATATGGAACGGCACGGGCAAAAACTACCATTAATTGTTCTTTTAGATAATGGATCTACTGAAGAAGATATCCTGGCATTAATGAAAGCCAAAATCTATGATATTGAAATCGTGGTAATTGACCACCACTTCCCTGGAAAAGTGGTTGATGGTAAAGTAGAAGTAGATGAATATGTGGATATCCATGTAAACCCCTATCTGGTAGGGGGAGACTCACAGATAACTGCAGGAGCCCTTTCAGTAGAAGTAGCTAAAATGGTGAACCCTGAAATTAAAGAAAAAATCTTACACTTACCTGGAATTGCAGCCATAGGAGATCATGCCCGTTCTGCAGAAGCAGAAGAATATATTAAACTGGCAGAAACCAAAGGTTACAGTTGGGAGGATTTAGATAAAATAGCTTCTTGTATAGACTTTGAAGCCTTTTATCTGAGGTTTATGAATGGTAGGGGCATAATCGACACCATATTAGGACTGGATAACCTCGACAAACATACCAAATTAGTAGATGCACTCTATAAAGAGTTTGAAAAACGAGTAGATACACAATTAAGGGCAGCTCTCCCTAACTTAAAGTCCCAGGAACTACCTAATGGTGTTCTATTTAATATACTCGATGTGGAAAAATATGCCCACCGCTTTACTTTCCCAGCCCCAGGTAAAACCTGTGGATTTGTACATGACGCCATGGTACAAAAACACGGAGAAGAACGCCCCATAATCACTCTGGCCTATGGGCCTGATTTTGGAGTTATAAGGGCTACTGATGCAGTTAATGAGATGTTTGGATTTAATTTAAATGAAATAGTCTGGAAACTGGCCCACGACATACCTGAAGCAGTAATTGATGGAGGGGGCCACGAATGCGCAGGTTCCTTGAAATTTATTGAAGGTCTCTCTAAAAAAGTTCTGGCAGCCTTTGCTGGGGAGATTGCAGCACTGAAGAAATGATTTAATTTTAAACATTTAGAGGATTAATATTTCTTTTATATTTTCTTTATAATCCAGAACCTAAAATTCGTATAATCAAGTAATTCCTTAACAGTTAGATGCAAAGGAGCATATTCAGTTAGATAAGTTATTTCATGATTATTAAAATATATCAAGAATTATTGAATATAGATAAGTAAACACTCAAAACTTTTATCAAAGATCTAGAAGATTCAAATTTGAAAAAAAATCTATTAAATTATGATTAAAAATTAAAAAAAGAGGGATATATTAGCTCTTGTATGTCTTTGCCAATTCTTTATTGACTGTTACAACTTCGTGAGGTATTTCTTTTAGGTTCTCTGTAACTTCGGTTAGTGCATCTGCCTTTGCCTGAGTATCTATTACCGCACCTGCAGGAACCAGCTTACCATCAGTTATATTTACATTGTTTGTTAGCACTGCATTGTGAAGTATAACACAGTTTTTACCTATGGTTGCTTTGAATATGACTGCACCAAAGCCAATAAAACTTTTATCATCTATAAAGACAGGACCGTGAATTATACTGCATGTGTCATTGAAACTTCTTTTCCAACATAGACAGAATAATTTTTACCCCCAACAACTACTCTGGGGTCTTTAAGACCATGTATAATCACACCGTCTTGGATGTTGGAACCATTCCCGATATAAACCGGTGATCCCTCATCACCACGCACTGATGCGCATGGCCCTATATAAACATTACTTCCAATAATCACATCTCCGATTACTCTGGCAGCAGGATCTACAAATGATGTGGCGGCTATTTGTGGAGACTTTATTTGTGGATTCCATGATGTTATGGGGCTTGTAGAAATATTTGGCGATCTAGAAAGCCCATATATAGATGCAACCAATGCAATGATGGTCAGGAAAACTGCAATTAAGATTAAGTATTTCTTCATTTGATTCACATTCGTTTTAATAAAAATTTAAAAGAAGAAATTAAATTGAAACTAAATAAATAAAATAGCTAAAATGGATTAACTCATTTTACTATTTTGCATTATTTTCTGATTTTTCAGTTTTTTGCACCGCTTCTTCTTTAGACTCCATTTCTACTTTAATTTCTTCGTTATCTGCTGATATTTCTGTTTCTTTTTCCTGTGTTTGCTCTTCTTTTATTTTAAACTCCGTTTCACGTTGAGCTCTTTTGAATTCTCCCAGAGCTTTGCCCATTCCCTTGGCAAGTTCGGGGAGCTTCTTTGAACCAAAAAGTAGAAGTACTACAAAGAGTATTATTAGAAGTTCTGGCATTCCCAGTCCACCAATCATTTTTTCACCTCCTTAACCAATCGATGCATTTGTGACCTCCGTTTTTTTATCTCTATGGATGTATTTTGTCAAAAGAACACTCACCTCAAATAAGAGGATCATAGGGAAAGTGACAATAAGTTGAGTAAATGGTGTGGGATCAGGTGTTAAAATTCCTGCAATTACCAAAATACCGATGTAAGCTTCTTTTCTGTTACCTGTAAGTGTATCAGAATCAATTAGATCAAGGGATGCAAGGGCACAACATATTAGGGGTAATTCAAATAGGAGCCCGAATGTCAATATCATAAGAAGTGCAAATGAAATAAAATCCCCTAAAGTTAATAGTGGCGTAACTCCTGAAGAGGTTGCATAACCAATAAGGAATTTTAATGTCATTACAAGCACAGTTTTGTAAGTAAATATTGCTCCAATTCCAAAAAGTATCATTGCAGGAGGTATAGTTTTTATTAAAAAGGAATTTTCAGAACCTTTAAGGGCAGGTTTTAAAAATTTCATGACTTCATATATAATGTATGGTAGAGTAATAACAAACGCAACAAGTAAAGATACTTCTATTTGCGCCCATACTGCCTCTAATGGACTTATAACAATCAAACGGACCCCTTCAGGTAGTAAATCATTCTGAATTCTAATAAGAAGTTGATTAGCAAAGGGAAATATTGCACAAGATACTCCAAGAACTACTATAACTATTCTTATCAATCTACTTCTTAGCTCTTCAAAATGTGAGATTAATGATTCATCCATGATTCATCACCACTTAGGAAATTCTTTATCATATTTACAGCCATTTCTGCACTTTTTGCCACATCATCTGAAAGTTCTAATGATTCTTCGATTTTATGAATCCTGATACCCATAATGTATATATTATCCAGGATCTCTTCTGAGTAGACTGATTTCATCATTGAAAATATATCAAATAGACTTAAATCATGTCCCGAGAAATAATATTTTTCCTTCTCTTTTATTATATGAGATGCCTTCATGAAAAGGATGTTTTCAATATCACAATTAGATCTAAAAGCATCAACAACAATGATTTTATTATATTTTTCAATTAAACTAAACAAAATCGCCCCATATGTTCCAGCATCTATTATATCTACTTGATATGGAAGAATCATCATTTCTAGCCTCTGAATTATCCTGATTCCTACTCCATCGTCTCCAAGTAGCAAATTTCCAAATCCAACAATACAGATCATTTTTTCTCACTGAAAATAATTTAGAGACGGCACTATTCAGTGCCATCTGGGGTTTTAAGTTCTATCATGTGAGATGAACATGAACAACATGGATCAAATCCTCTTACGGTTCGGCTTGCATCCCCTAAAAGTAGTTTTTCGTCTTCAGTGGGGTCACGTCCTAACAATGCCATTGTTTCTGGTCTTATCTCCACAAAATCATCTGCCACAGCTTCTTCAATAGCCCCTGTGTTTGCTGTAGTTGGCACCATACAGTCGTATGATGCAGTTTTTAAATCAGATCCTACTGTTATTGTGTGCATCAGGGTTCCACGGGGGGCTTCAATTACACCAATACCAGATCCTGCCTTCTTGTTTGGAGGTGAATAACTGTCCACTTGAGCTATGTTTGACCAGCCACCATTTAGAATTCTGTCGATTATTATTATTGTTTCTATTAGTCTTGCTATGTGTCTGTTTCTTGTTGAAGGAGATAATATATCATTGGCAGCAACACCCCAATCAGATGCAATACTATTAACTGTTGATTTCACAACACTATCTCCGGCCTTGTATGCTACTCCAAGTCTTGCAAGAGGTCCTACTTCACAGACATAGTTTACACCATTGTAAGTATAGTATGGTCTTTTGGCGTAACTGTAGTTTGTTGGAAGACTTATCACACTTCCGTAAGGTGTTATGACCTCTTCTTTCACATTTGCTGGGTTAAATGGAACTATGTCAGCTGAGTTGAAGTCTGATGGATTTGATGGATCCCTTATTACAACTCCACCCGATGTTCCAAAGTATGAAAATGATCCTGAAACACCGCTGTAGAAAGGAACACCTGAACTCATATAGTTACAGGGCCTTATACCAAAGTCGTTTGGCAGGGCCAATAGGGCCTCTTTTAAAGTACCTAAAAGGGATACGATATAATTTTGTATCTCTTGCATTCTCGCTTTGATCTGTCCAATTTCTGTTGTATTTGGGACTTTAGTTTGCCCTCCAGGAATACATGACGCGGGATGAACAGGTTTTCCTCCAAATACAGCTACACAGGCCTGTGCCTTGTTGTGGGCACTGATTATATTAGGAAGTTCCTGGTCTATTAGCTTATGCGGCAACATGTCCTTCCCAGCAAGTACAAAAAAGTGCAGAAGATGACTGTGGACTGTGTGTACTGCGAGCATGAGTCTTCTAACTGCTTTTGCATTGTTAACTATGTTTGTGCCGTAGGCTGCCTCAACTGCGCATGTGCTTGCCATGTTTTGTGGAACTGGGCAAACACCACATATCCTTGGGACTAGCTTTGTAACAGTTTCTGGTTGTTCCCCAACTGCAAATTTCTCAAATCCTCTAAATTCTGTGACACAAAACTTGGGATATCTTGCACCATTATCTGTTGGTAAATTCAAAGTTCCATCAGTTGGTGTTAGAAGGTTCTTTACTTTTAATTTTCCATCAACCAAGTAGGTTTCCAATTCAAGTTTTCCATCGCCTTCAATCCTAGTTACCGGTTTTATTTCAACTGCCATTAAATCACCTACTTACTCATCATCCCTGTTTTATTTGCCGTTGAGTTTGGTGCTGTGCTAGTATGGGTTCCATTTCCAGTCCCATATTTATTTGTCATCTGTACCTGGCCTTTTTCATAATATGGTGTTTCGGGGTACTTGTCTCTGTAACAGCCTATGCAAATATCATCAACCAGTGTACAGGGTGCTTTTCCATCAGTACTTCTTGTAGCTCCGCATTGCCATGGAGTATCATGACCCTGACATCCAAGGTGTTTTTTACATCCTGATCGACCAAGTTCATTTGCCTGAGGGCCTTCAGGATCATAAATACATGAATCACATACTTTTCCTGGTTTTATTGCTTCACCAATAGTACCGCCAGTTACCATGTACCAGATTTGTTCTGGTTGTGGTGGACATCCTCTGATGTAGGCATCTACAGAAATTACTTCATCTATAGGATAGAGATCCAATAAACCTTTACTTCTGTTCAAACCAGGCACTCCACCAAAGGATGCACAATCTCCCATAGCAACCACCTTACTTGAAATTGACCTTGCATGATCCAGATGTTCTGATGCCTCAACTGTCGGACCTGCAATACCCTCGATTATACAAATATCCAGGGAACTTATATGTTCAAATGACTCAGCCAGCACATCCACAAGAAATGGCGCATACTTTATGTCTATTGTTGGTAGTATGTCAGCAGCAGTTGGGTTTGAAGAACTAATGTAGCGCATATCCAGCCCAAATTCTGTCAGAGAAACCTGACATCCCGCACAAGTTCCAAGTTGGAGTATTCCAACTTTTGGAGAAGCAGCAAAGACTTCTTCCATGGTTGCCTGTCCACCAAACAGTGTTGCAACTGTACCTGCACCGACAGCCTTTAGGAATGTTCTTCTATCTATTGGATGATCCAATATTTTTTTAAATTCTTTTTTCATACAAATTCACCACTTATGTATTACTTATTTTATTTCCATGTATTATTGTTCCAATTTGGAAGTGTTGTACGATTTCATTTCCAGTTGGTATCATCATGCTTTCATCATGCTTATATCAATACATGCCTACTTTAATACTTTTTGTTTTAAATTAATAGAAAAATATATATACATGTGAACGAAAACAGCTTTAATATATTAAATATATGGGGGTTGTAAAGTTTAGGGGTGTTGGAACTTTTGAAAAAAATTTTGAAAATATTATTTTCTGGATTTTAATGGACTCTAATTCAAAATTAACATGGTTAAATATAAGTATTAAGTGAGAGTAGATATATTAACATGACAAATGAAATTAAACCTACTCTCAATTGTTGTATTG
>JASEIM010000036.1:11766-12247 GCA_030017655.1 Methanobacterium sp.
TTTAAGTTGTATTGACTCCATACAACTTAAACTTTCCGATTTTTTCACAGGAAAACAAAACTTTGAAACTATTTTAAAAGATAGATTAAATCCTCACAAAAACATTCGAAATGTTAATCAAAAACTGTATCTGCACGAAAACAATCATTTCGAATATATAAACCCTACTTGCCCACATTGCAATTCAAAAAACATTATAAAACAGGAATATCGCGATAGAAAATTGTTAATTAATGATAACAAGCCTTTGAATGTTTATTTGCGAAGATATCTTTGTAAGAGTTGTGGGCGAAAATTCACCACAACTATTAATTCACTTATAAAACCATATAAAAGATATATTAACTTATTTAAATCAAAATTAGAATCTTTTATTAAAAATGGTTATCGTTCGCTTCGTAAAACACAGTTAGACTTCCATAACTTCTTGGGATATTCGCCATCACACCAAACCATACGAAACTGGCTAACCATAAACACT